>JAJZCJ010000192.1 GCA_021846145.1 Bacillota bacterium | reverse complement strand
TCAAGATTCTGTCTGGGATTGTAGTTCCCGACGACGGCGAGTTCAAACTTTTTGGAGAATTAGTGAACATTTCCTCGCCGCAAAATTCTCAGCGTAGGGGAATTCAGACGGTGTTTCAAGAGTTAACTCTGATTCCCGATTTGACAGTGGCTGACAATCTGTTTCGAGTCAGGCAGCAAGCCAGTAATTTAATGCGGACATCATTTTCAAGAACACTCAAGCATGCCAGGGACTTGTTAAGCGGTATGGGAATTCACCATATCGACCCAGGAACAATGGTACGTGAACTCCCGCTTCCAGATAGGCAAATCATAGAGATCTGTAAGGCAATAATGACGCAACCCAAGATTCTGATATTGGACGAATCCACGTCAGCGCTGTTGAAGGCAAATGTGGACTGGCTGTTTCGTTTGGTGCAAGGATTGCGCGAAAGCGGAACCACAGTCATCTTTACATCTCATCGCTGGGATGAGGTAAAAACATTGACTGATCGGATTACCATATTTCGAAGTGGCGAGTATATTGGGACGTATCTTACGAGTGAAATTACAGAGGAAGAAGTAAACAGACTAATTACTGGAAGAGAATTAAAGGTCTTGTATCCTGAGTTAGATTCATATCAGGAAAATAGTGTTCGCTTGTCTGTAAAAAACTTAGAATCAAGCAAACTACATAGTATCTCATTCGATCTTCATCACGGTGAAATTTTGGGGATCGGTGGCTTACAGGGTCAGGGACAGCGGGAATTGTTTCAGGCATTATTTGGAATTCATAAGATCAAGGGCGATATCAGTGTCAATCAGACGCGTGTAAAAATCAACAATCCGCGATCTGCGATTAAAAAGGGCATCGGTTACATTCCTGAAGATCGCAAAAGTGAGGGATTGCTGCTTGCGATGAGCATTCGGCATAATATTTCATTGCCTATTTTGCGCAAACTGACTCGATTTGGATTTGTGACGAGGAAAAAGGAGAATGAGTTAACCTCAGAGATTGCATCCAAATTAGCTATTAAAGCGCCTGATTTGGAAGAGCTTGTTGGAAAATTAAGCGGTGGGAACCAACAAAAAGTGGTATTAGCAAAGTGGATGCTTTCGAACTCGCCTATTCTCCTGTTCTATGATGTTACAAGGGGCGTGGATGTCGGGACAAAACATGATATATATAATTTAATGGTTGAATTATCTAAAAAAGGTTATTCCATCTTGTTTTATTCAACAGAAACTGCGGAATTAGTACACATGTCCCATCGAGTGGCCATCATGTTTGAAGGGTGCATCCGAGAACTGTTGGAGCGTCAAGATATTTCTATGGAACGAGTGATTGGACTGTCTATTGGGGCAGAGGTATAGAGGTGGTGAACAGGTGAACTCGTTGAGCGGGATTTCAAACAGGTACAGAAATATAAACAAAGGGACTGTTTTAAGTTATTTTGTACTGTTCTTACTTATCATCATCAATGCGATTCTTCAGCCCTCTTTTTTTTCAAGTTTTAACCTCACTTCACTTTTGAACAATTCCTTGCCTATGATCCTCGTGGCAGCAGGGGAGTTATTTGTGATATTGACTGGTGGAATTGACCTTTCTGTTGGAGCGATTATATCTATTGTCAACACTTATATCGCCACTCATATGCAGGCAGGCATTATATCTGAAACTGAAGTAGTGGTGATCGCACTTTTGATCGGTACACTATCAGGGTTTGTAAATGGAGTCATCATACATTTCGCCCGCTTGCAGCCGATTTTAGTCACGCTTGCCACGATGTCTGTGTATGAAGGAATTTCCTTGCTGATCATGGCGAGTCCTGGAGGCAGTGTGCCTGCCGATTTCACTTCTTTTTGGACGGGAACCGTCCTGGGGATCCCAGTGGCGTTTATTATTATCATTCTACTGATTTTCGGATGGCTTTGGTTTCAGCGTACCAACCTGTTGTTGCATATCGTGTCCTTTGGCAGTGACAGGTCTTCCGCTTTTATGAACGGTATAAAACCGGGCTGGATCACCGTGATCACCTACAGCATCAGTGGGTTGTTTTCTGCATTCGCTGGGATCTATGTCTCTGCCCAGACCACCTCTGGAGATCCCAACATCGGGAACCCGTACACCCTTTTAGCGATTGCTTCCGTCGTCATAGGCGGTGCCAGTCTCAGTGGTGGTAAGGGGAACATGTGGGGGGTTATTTCGGGTGCGATTATTCTGAACATTATCGGCGGACTAATCTATTTTTCGGGTATTTCATCTTTTTACCAGGATCTAATTCAGGGGCTGATTCTGCTATTTGCCGTGAGCTTTAGTTCCTTGCAAGTCAGTCGAAACAAGTACAGCCTGAAGTAATGATGAACAAATCATGGAATTAACGGAGAGGAGGATTATCGTGCAAAAATGGAAATCGGACTCGACGACAAGGAGTATCTTACTTGCCTATTTGTTTGCTGTCTTGCTGTTTATAATTGCTGGATTTATTAGTCCCGGATTTGACCGTTTTGGTCACATTGGCAATGTGCTTGTCATTGCTTCTATGTTGGGGTTTATCGGAATCGGTCAAACGATCGTGATACTGACAGGTGGTATTGATCTTTCCATTCCTTATGTTTTGAATGCCAGTGCTGTATTTTTGACTGGTTTTACATCCCTTTATCCGCATCATGAGTTGCTTGTGATCGTGCTTGTCTTGATGGGTGGCGCGATGATCGGCGCTATAAACGGGATTGGCATTGCCTATTTGAACATTCCTCCGCTCATTATGACGCTTGGCATGAATTCCGTCATGGAAGGAATTGTGCTTGTATATACCAATGGCACACCCACCGGTTCTGCTCCGTCGATCATTAATTTCATGGTGAACGCAAAGTGGGGAGCTGTGCCTGTCGACTTGATCGTTTGGTTGATTGTCACCGTGCTTGTCAGTATTCTTCTTGCGAAAACCTACTTTGGAAGAATGGTTTACTCGGTGGGAAATTCGACATCAGCAAGTTTCTTTTCAGGTGTCCACATTGAGGGGACGCTCGTCTCTGTCTATACGTTAAGTGGGCTTTTTTCCGCCCTGTCCGGGATGTTTTTGACAGGGTTTTCAGGGTATAGTTACCTTGGGATGGGGGATTCGTACTTACTGCCATCTGTTGCCATGGTCGTGATTGGGGGGGCATCCATCCTCGGTGGGCGAGGTAAATATGTAGGTTCTGTCGCGGGTGCAATCATTTTAACGGTTTTAGGAACCATTCTGACCGTGGCAAATTTGCCGATCGCATTTCGAAATATTCTGTACGGATTAGTCATACTAATTGCTCTTATGTTGTATGGTAAAAATAATGTCGCGGAAAGATGAAAAGATTTGCTATGCCTATCATTTTGTAAATATATGTAATGTAAACAGGAATTTTTGTCCCCACTTAGAACAGCTTATCAGAAGCAGTTCAAGAGGGGATGATTTTTTTGTTTCAGCGACCACGGGGAACTAGATGGGACAAGTGGATAGGTGCTTTGATTGCCATGGCATGGGTAGTGTTCTTCCTGTTTGTTTGGAGGTCTTGGCTAACGACCCCCGCTAAATCCACAGCGTCTGCAGCAGTAGTCAGTACCACAAGTGTCACTCATGTGCCACCCGCAAAAATCACAGTGTATGTAATTGGAGCGGTAAAAAAGCCGGGATTGTATCATTTGCCGCTTGATTCTAGACTAATAAGTGCCATCCGTGCCGCGGGTGGCGCGACGAGCAATGCAGACATTCAGGCGATTAACCTCGCCGCTGTGGCGGAAGATGGTACGGAAATTGTCGTTCCAGCGAAGGGGGTGACACCCAGTGTAGTACCCGCGAATACTTCTCACAAAACAATGCCGACGGGTGTCAGAATTCCGATCAATCAAGCAAGCGTTACCACACTTGAGTCGTTGCCTGGAATTGGCGCAACAAAAGCACAGGCAATCTTTGATTATCGCCATGTGCATGGTTTATTTACTAGTATCAATCAGCTATCGCAAGTAACAGGGATCGGGCCAAAGTTATTAGCAAAAATTCTGCCTTATCTTAGTCTGCACTAACTGATGTGTCTCGCTGTGACGTAGCTATTTGCCCAATAACCTGTATAGAGACTGCTGATGCAGACATTGACACTAGCGGCGCTAATGAACTGACCATTGCCAATATAGATGCCAACATGTGAGATTCCACTGCCATCAGTATCAAAGAACACGAGATCGCCTGATTGTAAGTTACTCTCTTTTACGTAAGATCCCAGCGCAGTTTGTCCTGATGCGGTTCTGGGTAACGCCATGCCAAAGTGATTGAAAACATATTTGGTAAATCCCGAACAATCAAAACCAGAGGGGGACATTCCTCCCCACACGTAGGGGTCATTAATAAACTTTTGTGCATAATCAGAAATTTGTTGACCAAGTGATTCACTCGTATCATGCGCTTTTACTGTGTTTACCACTATATGTTTCGAATTAGAATTATTATAAGAAGCGTCTCGCTTAATCGGATGATAAGAAGTGGGGGCGGAGGGGGTGAGAGCGTGAGAAGTGCTGTTAGCTATGTATTGATGGTGAACTTGTCCCGTTGGAGGGAGCTGCTCGGCGAAAGCGGGAAGCGAAGAAAAAATCCCCAGCAAAATAGAACTTGTCATCATCACGGAAAGTGATTGTACAAGATTACGCAAAACCAAATACCCCTTTCGTTGCCTTCGAGGTTAGTTGACGGGTTCGGACAGAAAGGTTGCCCTACTGCTTTCGCAGATTCACCCCAGATAAATCTCCCCCGTACCGATTTGATATCGGATTCGGCATTTCAACACTCTAGGCGCAATTTTAGCAACAAACGCATAAAGTAGCAAGATAAAATTATGAATATTTTTGAAAGAAGTTGTCAACATGTATCGAACATTAGCATGGACAAGCCTATTTTTTTGTCTGGGTGTTGCATATATGCATAGTAATTTGACCATCGATGCTACGGTGCTGTCGGGATTTGGGATGCTGTGTGCGGGATTGACATACATTGGAACGCGATTGATGGTCATTGATACGTGGCATTTTATAAGCAAAAGATCACTTAAAAATAGCACGCTGCTGATACTCAGCCTTAGTTTAGGTATATTGTACGCCATGCATGTGTATCACCAGGAACAGGCTGATTGGCAAATTTTAATGGCACAATCTGTAGACAAGCATAATGTGACAAAAGTAATTGGATATATTGATGGATACATTCAATCTACTACTTGGGGAGAGCAAATGCCACTGACAGTAGTCTACTATTTATCAGCACCAAATCGGAAGTGGATGATAGCGCCTGGACATCCGAAAGTTTGGTTGTCAGTTTTCGGAGATGGTGCCACCATGTCAACTTCATTGCAGTCTGGCGATGCAGTGCAGACTTCCTTGTCTTTGAAAACGCCTATACCGGGGGGCTTTGCAAACGCATTGAAAAGAAAAGGCATTGGACTAGAAGCGAATACGTCACTTAAAAAGTTGCAAAAACTATCCACCACGATGCCAGCCGATCCGAACGCATGGCAAGGGCTGGTGCAACAGTGGTTAGAGTCAAGGGCGATACAAGCCTACGGGGTAACATCGGCTGCATTTTTGCTGTCATTTTCCATTGGCGATCACATGAAGTTAGCCAGCACATTGGTGGCAACTTTCGTGGCGATGGGTGTGGTTCATGCGGTTGTTGCGTCTGGTGCAACGATACGCATGACAGTGACACCTGTGGTAAGGTACCTGATTGCGCATATGACTCGGCGTGTGCAGTGGCTAATCGTGGGGGGTACACTGACGATTGGGATGGTGTTTTTAGCTGCTTTTGCACCGCCTGCGACGAGGGCGGCAATTGTGTATGGATATGACCTGTTGGCGATTTATTTTCGCAAACCCAGAGATTTTTTTACCTCTAATGCATTCTCCTTAGCTGCGATGGCAGTCATTCAGCCAGAATGGCTGTTTGATCCTGGTGTTATCTTCTCGTATGCGGCTGCCACGGCTATTCACGTATTACCTCAGTTATTTTCGAGTATGTGGTTTTATCGGGTGAAAAGTTTGCGCACGAGAAAGTTAATCAGTAAAGCGATGGCATTACAGCTTGGGGTATCGCCATTGGTGGCATTTGAATTTGGCCAGTTTCCTTATTATTCTTTGATTATTAATCTATTTTTATATCCAGTCTTGGAATGGGCGATTCCCATTAGTACATTGTTGCTGTTGCTAGGATGTGTGAACCCATTGAGAATGAGTTTTCTTAGGCAATTTCTTGATCTTGTGTTCATTCCGCTGTCGAACGGGTTGCATGTTCTCAGTACTCATCCCTTGAATTTGGTGTTTTCACCA
>JAJZCJ010000191.1 GCA_021846145.1 Bacillota bacterium | reverse complement strand
TTACCACGGTTTCAACTTCGATACCCCGAAACTTATGGAGAAAGTGCCAATGCGATGTTTAGTCGTCTGGTTCATGGCGCTACAGGCGGCCTGACACGGTATCAGGGCTATGGAAATGACCAGTTTTATCCCAAAAACACAAAAAGGGATTTTTCAGGGACGACTATTTACACTCCCACCTGCTGTGGCTTAGGTTCTCAAAGTCGTCCATCGTCTTCTCCCTTTAGTTTGCTTGGCGGCTCACAAAAGGAAGTCTGACCCATGGGCGACCCCTGTAAATGTCAAACTTCTACTGCCTCCTCGGTAGAGCCGGGGGATTTCCCTTGTTAATTAACTGGGTATATAAATTACTTTTAGGTGCAAGGATTTCACTGAAAAACAATGGAATAACATGACTCAATTCATTAACGGTTAAAGGTTGTTTTTCTGGCAATCCAAAACCCATTCCAATTGACAGAATAACCGATGGTATTGAAAGCAAAAACAAGGCGTTGCGTATAACATTAAATTTTCCTGACAGATATATAACTCGGTTAGTATATTTCGCTTGTCCAAATATGTTGGTAAGTAGTTTTCGAATAGATAACTTGTGCAAAATAAGACTAAATGGAAAAACAATGATTGTAGAGATCGCTGCCCACATTGCGCCTTCAAATGCCCATACTGATATTCCGAAAACCGAGCCAATTAAAGGTGTCATCCAAGCAGAACGTTTTGCCGAACGAAGGTGTACTCGACGAAGTGCCACTTGCATTCCTTGCTTAACATTTTTAGCATATTCATCTGATACTGCTTCTCTATATCTAATTACATTCTTATCAGATAAAGTAGACTCGATGATATCAATGTTTATTTCAGATGAAAAAATATTCTTGAGATTTTCCAATAGGTGGTCAATTCTGCATGAGAATATGCCATCTTTCGAAGACTCCACAATTGTGCTTAACAAGACATTGAGATCATCTTGCAACAGTCGCTCAATAATTCCATCAAGTGACCACCAGCGCAGGTCGTTTCCATAAGCGATAAGATGGGCTGACTCGACCTTACAAATCACATCTTGGCGAGCAACCCGAAACTCACCATAATATGTTGCCAAGATGCTGTTTTGTGAATCTAGTATCGTTTTAACAAAATTAAAATTTTCAGAAATCGATGGTAGACCATGCAATCCTTCCTTTTCTATCATATTCAAAACATCATTTGGCGTACCATCTGGTGTATTAAGTGAGAAATTTTGGTTGGTAATATGCACGTCAACCCATGTCGACAAGCCAACCTCTCCGGAACCATCACATGGTTGGCATGCTTCTATTCCAGAGCCAGCACATTTATGGCAAGACAATCGTCCAGTAGCATAACAAATCTGACAATTAATTTTTGCTGTTCCAGAACATTTAACACAACTAACTTTGCCGTATGAACAGAAACGGCAAAGTTGATATTCAGTACGATATTCAGTTCTATACCGTGTATGATAAGAGCCATTATAGTATTCTGAATATGAAGTTTGATATGCAACCTGATGTGAAGTACTACCTTTTCCATAACATACGTTACAATTAACACGGCCATTAACACAGCCGGAATTATCACACGGAATTTTACTACTACCAAAGCATTTATAGCATATTGTTTCGCCTGATCCAGAACATATTCCACACTTATTTTGCCCCGTACCAGAGCAATTTCTGCAAGTATGAAGGTGCCAATATTTGTGCTTATGTTTAAGCAACAATCCAGGTTCTATTTGGTTGTATTTTGTACTAGAAATGACAAGTTCATTTTGTAAAACATTTGATGCGTCGATTAAACGCATTGCAACTTCATTGGTAGCATCATCAACAGGATCAGATGTTTTTATATCAACCTGACTTCTTGAAAAATTCCCTGTAATATTCTGAGTTGTTGGTGTAGCATCTAAATCATATTGAACATTAATTTGATAAGATACTAAATCTTCAGAAGCATATATAGCTTGAATTTCTTTTGATTCAAAACGGGTTTTACCAGCTATCAACTCCCTTGCATTTGCAAGAACCGTAGGTTTCCCTGATACTACTTCATTTGTAATGTCATTATTCATTGATGCATACCGGAAATAATTTCAATTCGTTGCACAAAAGAACGATAGTATATGCTTGAGTGGCAACACCTAACAGTAGAACGGTAAAGTACAGTTAACGACCCTCGCCTAAAGGCGAGGGATTTACGGATCCCCTATAGAGGACTTTAAATCGCATATCTGGTTTTAATTATCTTGTATTAAGTTGTCTTGGTAACTTCAGTTGTTCATCAAAAGGTATTATTGGAAATTTTCGAGAATCATGAATAACATAATCAGATGAAATTGGCATGAAATTGCTTGGCAAGATACCCATGGGAACACCAGCTTTTGAAAGAAATGAAATACCCATTTTTAGTGTTACAGCAGAAATCCCATGAAATCCATAGCCGCCTCCGATATCGGAGTGAGATCCAGGCAGGGATATTTCTATCACATTCCGACCAATGGCTTGCTTTAATTCAAAACCTTTTCTATATTCATTCCTTGCCGAAATTTGTAGTACTTGTAAAATTTTTGAAGAAATTTCATAGGCTCTCGAGTCAATCTTCTGACTTATATTAGTTGAATCATTAATAGCCTTGCCATGTAAAATATCCTGTCGTTGGGTAATAACCGTATCGTACAATAGGCTAACACCAATCTCTGCTTTTCCTGGCTGTATAATATATTCATAATGATCTAAAAATCCACGATCTAGAATCATGTTGTTCAAAATCCTTGCAGCAGCAGCGCCACGACTAAATCCGGTCGTTACAAAGACAAATGATGCATTAGGGTCTTTGGCGTGAATTTCCAACACTTCCTTAGATGCATTGTTATAAGCGTCATTCACCTGATTCATAAGTGTATCTCCAGTAGCCGAGTTATTGGTATTTTTTACAAGAGACGCATGTTGATCGGCACCTACCCCCCAAGAGTAAATGACTCTGACATGGTCATCAGAAGAATGCTTGACAAGCCATGCCAGTAATGCCAAGTTTGAGGGAAATTGCTCAGGCACTCCCTGAACAACTAATTTAGATAAATCAATCTTCCGAAGCTTTTCTCTTTCATTCAGGCATTGGATACGAGACTTGATTAGTGGATTAAGATAATCCACTAATGCTTGTCCAGTCATATCCATAATAGCCGATGAGTTCTTACCTGTTCCATCACTAGCAATAAATATCAGATATGAATGCGGATCGGATTTGTATATATTAGTTACATTAGCATGAGAAATTTTTAATTGGGCTTGGTCGATATCTATTGTTTCAATTCTGTTGGAGAATTTCCCAGGAGTACAATCATAAGAAAATGCATCATCAGGGAAATTAGACTGCAACCTATCATGTTCAGATTGTACAAATCCTGAAATATGTGATTCATATGTATTAGTCAGGTTTGATAGCAAGCCAGCCTGTATCGTCACTGATAAAAATAAGATAATACTAGCGGCAAGGATTCTATTTTTCATAATTCCAAGAGCCAAGTAAAACGATAGTCAAAAAAACATCAATCGCGGAAGAATGGTAAGTTTTCTACCCGTTCTTCCAAATAATACCCAAAAATTCCAACCAGTAGTCCTTCCTGCGATCTGCCTTCAGTTACCAAATCACCATTTCAATTTCCTGCCGTATCGTTAAATTACACATAGAATTCCTCAAAATTAATTTTCTGATTTATCTGCATCACAATCTTATCCATCATATAGTCAAATCTCATGCAGAAATATCATTATTCCAATCCTTATTGTTTTCCTATAATTTTCAAAAATAACCGGACTATAACAATGAACTTACACATATAATTGGACGCACGTGGATAATAATTATTGACTCATCGGAGCAGACAACAAAACATTCTCGGTTGAAAGATCATAAATAATGATACCAATTACCTTAACAGGTTGAATAACCGAAATTTTGTGCCTAGGTGCAAATCCATATTCTAAATAATTCTTATTGTACAAATTAATATCACCATTTTTTTCAACAACGAAAACGAATGCAATCTGATGATTTTGATAATTCTGCTTAAATGATTCTGCGGAATTTGAGTCGTCAATATCAAGGTAATTAAATGCCAAACTATTCTTATTCCAGTTGGTTGGTTCAATACAGACCGTCGATACCTCATTGCGCAACTGTTCAAACGCACCAGAACAATATAACTGCTTATTTGATTTCTTCAAAGTTACGGGAAGGTCTATTAATAATGGAAAGCGTTTTTTTGCGAAATCGTAAGGGCCAATTGTCACATTTAACGGAATCAAGTATGCTTTAGCGTTATTCATTACCTGAATACGCGCATCAAGAAAAGGGCTAAGCCTAAGCAGCGCCTCATGGCTTTTAAATTCATCGCGAGAAGCAAGTGTATTTACAGAATCCTGAAACTCTCCAGGAACATCCATTTTTCCGTAATATAATGTTGCTTTCGGATCAAATTTTTCCGAGGTTGACAGAAGATACAATAAAGACATGTTTACTGAATCTAGCAATACATACCCTTCTTGACTCATTTCATCAAAACTTTTTCCTTGAGGCATAGAAACACCAGCAATACTTTGAAATGACGCAATTGCACAATAAAGGGCAAGGAATAACTTAATTGAGTGGAAAATATTATTCATTATCTTATACCTGAATCCGTGTTCCAAACTCACTAGTGTCCGGTTAAGTGAGAAAGTTCATTGATAAAACCCCGTATTGACAGGCCTTGCGAGGCGATTTTGTTTGGTGCCGATTTGAATTCAAGTTCCACACTTCCAGGTTCAGGTAACTTCCGGAGATTGATCTCTCTGGAGAGGATGCATGAATACGGGAAAGACTCTTTTTGCTCAAGTCATGGAGTTCATTCCGTGGACCAGTTTCAGCCGCATCGTAGATCGCTATGGAGGCGATTCCAGAGTTCGAAGTCTGCCCTGTACCGAACAGTTTCGCGCCATGGCCTTCGCTCAATTGACTTACCGCGAGAGTTTGCGCGACATCGAAACCTGTCTGCTGTCCAATCACGGAAAACTCTACGGTATGGGTTTTCGTCAACCTGTCAGGCGCTCGACACTGGCCGATGCCAACGAAGGACGCGACTGGCATATTTGGGCAGATCTGGCCGCACTTCTGATTCGCAAAGCGCGCAAACTTTACAGCCAGGACGATTTCGCGGTCGACCTGGAGAATACCGTCTATGCCTTGGACGCCACGACCATAGACCTGTGTCTGTCCCTGTTTCCTTGGGCCTCCTTTCGCACTACCAAGTCCGCTGTAAAAATGCATACTCTGTTGGATTTGCGCGGAAATATCCCAGCGTTCATCCATGTTACCAATGGCTCGATTCACGATGTCAATGTCATGGACATGATTCCTTTCGAGTCCGGTGCGTTCTACGTCATGGATCGAGGTTACCTGGATTTCGAGCGTCTCTACGCCTTGCATCAACGCGGAGCTTACTTTGTCACTCGCGCCAAATCCAATACCCGCTCCCGCCGCATTTGTTCCCAGCCAGTCGATCGGACCACAGGCATAATCTGCGATCAGCGTATCTCCCTGACCGTCAAAAAATCCGCAATGGACTACCCCGATCAATTGCGCCGAGTGCGATTCAAGGACCCAGTATCCGGAAAGTCTTTGGTGTTCCTCACCAACAATACCCTGCTTTCCCCGTTGGCCATCGCCCAACTCTACAAGAGCCGCTGGCAGGTGGAATTGTTTTTCAAATGGATCAAGCAACATTTGCGCATCAAGCGCTTCATCGGCAACAGCGAAAACGCAGTCAAGACCCAAATATGGTGTGCCGTAGCCACCTATGTGCTGATCGCTATCATCAAGAAGGAACTTCAAATTGATGCCTCACTCTACACTTTGCTACAGATTTTATCTGTCTCCGTTTTCGAGAAAACCCATATTCTACGGGCCTTCCAGCCAGACCCTAATTCAGATAATTCGAGCGAAAATTACAACCAACTGAAATTATTCGATTTTTAACCGGACACTAGTGTTCCAAACTCTTAAAAACATATACAACCGGTTTAATTAATGAGACTAAACTTCAGACATACGCCTCTCCCAATCATCCCGGATTTTTTCTAGTGGTGGGGTGGGCCGAACACAAAAACAGGACAATTCGACCATGACAGACGGGAGGTTGTACGCCTCAACACCACAATCGTTGATCCTGGGTGAGGAAAAGGCATCACGAAATTCCCCGACTTCGGGTTGTAGGCATGGCGCACGGGAAGTCCGATAAATTGGATTCGCATCCACTGACCGAAAAGTCCCGCCGTGATCATTGTTCCCTTGCGCCAGGGCG
>JAJZCJ010000190.1 GCA_021846145.1 Bacillota bacterium | reverse complement strand
GTCATGTCCATCAGGACTGCGCTTTGTGAGAGTAGTGTTGGCATTGTGGGCGCGCTGGTAGCTGCGTGCACCATGGTGGACGCTCCAAACATCATGGTGGTTGGTGTCACACATAAGATAACGATCGTTTTGATCCATTTATACAAGCGTAAAATTCCTTTCGTATGCAATTCACTTTGCAATAGGGTTGTACAATTTGTATACTAAGATTATAACAAATTTATCGTACTCCTTCGGGGCAGGGTGAGGCAATGGCCAATTCCCGATCGGTGGTGACGCGAAGTTCGCGAAGTCCACGAGCCTAATGGCAGGAACTGGTGAGATTCCAGTACCGACGGTATAGTCCGGATAAAAGAAGGATCATAGTGAGGATGACTGTAACGTCACCTTGCGTCTTTCTTTGCGCCCCAAGCTGATGAGGCGCTTTTAATTTTGGATAAAGGGTGAAAAGCATGACGCCTGATGAAAAATATATGCAAATGGCGATAGACCTTGCCAGCATGGCAATCGGGCAGACCAGTCCGAACCCTGTAGTGGGAGCGGTATTGGTCAAATCTGGTCGCGTGATTGGCATCGGTGCTCACCTGAAGGCAGGTGAACCTCATGCCGAGCTTCACGCGTTGCGCATGGCAGGTTCTGAGGCAGACGGTAGCACGATGTATGTCACCCTCGAACCATGTTCGCATTTCGGTAAAACGCCACCTTGTGTGGATGCGATTATTAGTGCCGGAGTGCAACGCGTCGTCGTAGCGATGGTGGATCCATTTCCACAAGTGGCAGGGACAGGTATTGCCAAAATGCGTGAGGCAGGCATTGAGGTAGAGGTGGGGGTACAAAACGAGCAAGCGGAGCAGCTCAACCAGGTGTTTTTACACTATGTCAACACGGGATTGCCCTTTGTCACTCTGAAACTTGCCGCCACTATGGACGGATATACCGCAACTTCGACAGGGGATAGTTTGTATATTACCTCTTTGGAGTCACGAGCAGAAGTTCATCGCTTGCGCAGTGTGGTAGATGCGATTGTTGTAGGCGTGGATACAGTACGCGCAGACAATCCGCAATTAACGGTGAGAATGAGTGAATCTAGCAAATCTCCTGTTCGCGTCGTATTTGACTCATTTTTGCGAATTCCACTGGATTCTCGTCTGGTTGTTGACAAGGCGAATAAAACAATCGTGATCACTACTGATTTAGCTCCCTTAGACAAAGAGATTTTGCTACAAGGTGAAGGGGTGGAAGTGATCAGATTGCCATCTGAAAATGACCAGGTGCCATTAAAAAAGGCGTTACAACACTTGGCGTCCAAAGGCTATCTTCATCTTCTATTAGAGGGCGGTCAACGTTTGGCATCATCATTTATGCAGGCTAGTCTGGTAACCCAAATGTGGATTTTTCATTCCCCAAAGTTGCTTGGCGGAGGCAAAGGGTTACTTGCCTGGCGCAACCCCCAAACGATGAGTGAAGCAATCGAACTTAGCCATGTTGTGCACCGAACTTTCAATGAAGATGTGTTAACTATTGGTAAGCTGGTTTATCCTGCAGATTCGATAAGGGGTGACCATTGACTTGTTTACAGGGCTGGTTGAGGAAGTGGGCACGATCGTTCAAGTTCACCAAGTGGGGCAGGGGCGAAGATTCGTTGTATCCGCATCGCGCGTGGCACAAGGTGTCGAACTAGGTGATAGCGTGGCAGTCAATGGCGTGTGTCTGACTGTAGTGCAGTACAATGGAGCTAATTTCGCGGTCGATGTAGTGCCGGAAACGATTAGACGCTCCTCATTATCTGATCTTCACCAAGGTGCTTTTGTCAATTTAGAACGCGCCATGCGAGCAGATGCACGATTTGGGGGTCACATCGTGGCAGGGCATGTTGACGGCGTCGGGCACATTGAACACATTGTCAAAGAAGACAATGCGATCGTATTGACGGTCAAAACAGATTCCCCATTGCTTCGCTACATCGTTGCCAAGGGTTCGATTGCGATCGACGGCATTAGTCTGACGGTGATGGATGCGGGGCGGTCTTCCTTTCGCGTGTCGATCATTCCCCATACGGCGGCACAGACGACGTTACACAAGTCACACGTAGGCACTAAGGTGAATCTTGAAGTCGATCAAATGGGCAAATACGCCGAAAAATTACTTGGAGATCCAAGTGGGTTACAAAGTGATTCAGGAATCACGCAAGAAAAACTGCGCAAGTGGGGTTATTAAATTGAGAAGAGGGTGAGCACATGCAATTTGCATCGATTGAAGACGCAGTTTCTGCACTGAAAAATGGTCAAGTCATCATCGTGGTGGATGATGAAGATCGGGAGAACGAAGGTGATTTTCTAGCCTTGGCTGAGTATGCGACCGCGCAAACGATTAATTTTATGATCACACATGGCAGGGGACTTGTGTGTGTGCCCATTACAGAAGACAAGGCGCGTAAATTAGAGTTGCACCCTATGGTGCAACGCAATACAGACAATCACCAAACTGCTTTTACCATCTCCGTGGATCACGATAGCACCAGCACGGGTATTTCTGCGCTTGAACGCGCGGCTACCATTCAAGCGCTGATTGATCAAAATAGCCAGGCGGCAGACTTTCGCAGGCCCGGTCATGTATTTCCGCTGATTGCAAAAGACGGCGGGGTACTGCGCAGAACTGGTCATACGGAGGCTGCAGTGGATTTTGCGCGCTTGGCAGGCGCTGATCCTTCTGGGGTGATATGTGAAGTGCTAAAAGAAGATGGTACGATGGCACGGGTACCTGATTTATTTAAAATAGCAGAACAATTTGGGTTGTATATGGTGAAAATCGAAGATTTAATAGCTTATCGCAAAGTCAAAGAACGGTTGGTTGAACGCGCCGCAGAAGCGGTGTTACCTACGGAATACGGGGAATTTAAGATTGTGGTGTTTACGAATTCGCTGGATGGCAAAGAACATGTGGCGTTGGTCATGGGTGAAATTACGCCTGATGAACCGATCCTTGTGCGGGTGCATTCTGAGTGTTTAACTGGCGATGTGTTTGGTTCGTTGCGTTGTGATTGTGGACCTCAGCTTGATGCTGCTTTGCGTCAAATTGCACAAGTTGGTAAAGGCGTACTGGTGTATATGCGCCAGGAAGGCAGAGGCATTGGGCTGATCAATAAAATTCGTGCCTATCAGTTGCAAGAGCAAGGGCTCGATACGGTGGAGGCCAATGCAGAATTAGGGTTTGATGCGGATTTGCGTGATTACGGGATTGGCGCGCAAATTTTACATGAACTAGGTGTCGGGAAAATGCGGTTACTTACCAACAACCCAAGAAAAGTGAAAGGACTACATGGTCATCAATTAGAAATTGTCGGTAGGTCACCTCTTGTGATTGATGCAAATGAGTATAATGAAAGATATTTATTAACGAAGAAACTAAAATTAGGGCATCTGCTCAACTAGATTGAAAACACATTTGTTAAGGGAGCGTGTGAGCGTGGGCAAAATATTTGAAGGAAGTTTACTTGGACAAGGGTTAAAAGTAGGAATTGTGATTTCTCGTTTTAATGATTTTATTTCCAAAAGTTTATTAGACGGTGCAATTGACGCTTTTAAACGTCATGGGGTGAGTGAAGAGGATTTAGATATTGCATGGGTGCCCGGCGCTTTTGAGATCCCGTATATTGCTAAAAAAATGGCAGAAACCAAAAATTATGATGCAATTGTGGCACTCGGTGCTGTGATTCGCGGTTCTACACCCCACTTTGACTACGTCGCCGCAGAAACTGCCAAAGGTGTGGCGTCCATCAGTTTACAAACGGGCGTGACGGTGGTATTTGGCGTATTGACGACAGATACCATTGAGCAAGCCATTGAACGTGCAGGGACAAAGGCTGGCAACAAGGGCTGGGATGCCGCAGTGACCGCTATCGAAATGGCGAATTTGGCACGCGCATTTCATGCATGAAACACCGCGAGTCTCAAGTGAAGCAGTTATTTCGTCAACCTTCCCCTTATCAGCCGGTTTTTGTTGGGGAAGTAAATGGTGTGCGCTTTTTGCGCTTTGGAGATAATGAGGCAGGGTGGCAAGGAGCAATGAAAGTGCAGCAACAAAAAATGCTGATATTTCCTTATCAACAAGCATTTTCATTGTATGCAGCGTGGAACCCTAATATTCGCCGTTTTTTATCATTAGGGGTGGGGACAGGTACTGCGATTAATCATGTATACCGACGCCATCCACAAGCACAAATTGTTGGTGTGGAATTGGATCCTACAGTATTACAGGTGGCACAAGACTATTTTTTTACACCAGCTGATGATCGCGTGCATCTAGTGGAAGCTGATGCACGCACGTACATTATGCGAATCGAAGATCGCTTTGATTTGATTTATATAGATGTATATTTTCAGGAAGCCACCCCTAAGGTGTTGTATTCTCCTCTTTATTTGCATACATTGTCAGAATTGCTCGAACCAGGTGGGATACTGGCCATTAATGCGATTGTCGCGACAAAAGGGGCGCTTAGCTATCCTTTTGTCCATTTATGTGCAGACTTAGAGTCACTTGTGGGCCCTACTTATAGTATTACACTTGGCGCAATTCCTCATTTTACCCATAATGTGATGATTTTCGCTCAACGTAAGCCTGCCACGTTGCAGACGTTGTCGCAAATTCGTAAACGCAGTTGGCAGGAAATCAATGCTCATACCGCTAATTACACTTGGTCAACGAGAATGTTGCCGATGTTGATAAAAAAGTTTGGAAAGAAGGGGTGACTGTGCTGTCATTTGTTGGACCGGATTTAATTTTTCGTTTATTCGCTTTAATATTAGCATTGGTCGTTCATGAATTTGGCCATGCGGTAATGACACTTTGGCTTGGAGATGACACCCCTAAAAAACAAGGCAGGGTTTCGTTAAACCCATTATCCCACTTGGATCTGCTTGGTCTTTTGATGGTTTTGTACGTTAATTTCGGGTGGGCAAAACCGGTGATGTTTGATCCTAACAAAATAAAAATAAACAAATCGTTAGGCATTATTTTGATCGCGCTTGCCGGTCCTTTGATGAATGCAATATTAGGTTTGATTTCTATTTACGCAAAATTGGCGATTTTACTGTCTAGTAATCCATTTTGGATAGGGTATGCGGGTCAGTTTATCAGTTCCTTATTGTATTGGCTTGCCATCGTGAACATTGCGCTCGCCATTTTTAACTTGATACCCATCCCACCGCTCGATGGTTGGAAAATTTTATTATTCTTAATGCCGAAAAAAGTTTTTTTAAACATGCTTCGATTTGAACGTATAGGTCCTTTCCTTTTGCTGTTAGTTTTGATTTTGCCTTTTGGCGGGTATACGTTTGGAGGATTGATCATTAACAATGCTTTGCAATCGGTATTTGGATGGTTTGGATTAACGATATGAACAATCCTTTTCCGATCATGATCCAAGATTTTGAAGGGCCGCTAGATTTGTTACTGCATTTGATCGAAACACAAAAAATACCTATCGCTGACATTAAATTGGCGCAAATAACGGATCAATATTTAGCCTATTTGCGGGACTCATTAGCTCAGCAGATGGAAGTGGCTAGCGAATTTATTGTAATGGCCTCCACTCTGATTGCGATCAAAGCGAGATCACTACTTCCATCACCACAAAATAAAAGCGAGTTAATAGAACTAGACGAAGCGCTAGAGGAAGATTTAGAGGCACGGCTTAAAGAACGATTGTTAGCGTACCGCGCTTACAAAGAGGCAGCCATTGAATTTAAGAGCAGAGAGCAATTTCGTCAAGAACAATCAAGTCGCATGCCTATTTCTTTGGATCCTTACCGTGAGTATCCTGTAACTGCTGATTTTTTAGCGGGATTGACAATCGCTAAATTACAAAAAACTTTTCAAATGGTAGTAGAACGAATGCTAGACGATCCGGATGTAGAGGTTTTTCGGGATCTTGAGAGCGTGCCAATGCGTATGGCGCGAATTGAACGGCGTTTGCTGTTAGGGCCTGTTACTTATTTGCAGTTGCTTGAAACCAATACGCGCAAAGAATGGGTGACTGTTTTTATGTCATTACTTGAACTCATTCATTTGCGAAAAGTGATGTTTAAGCAGGAAAGGATGTTTGCAGACATATGGATCGAGAAAGTTTAGAAGAAGATCCGATTGGTCTTGTCGATTCCAATGATGAGTTGGCGCGCACGTTAGAGGGACTTTTGTTTGCAGCAGGACATGAAGGATTGACTTCAGAACAGATTGCAGGTGTGCTTGATATTGCAGTCAATCAAGTGCCAATAATATGTAACATTCTTGACCTTCTTCAAGAAAACGAAGCACGGGCATTTCGGTTGCACATGATAGGTGGAACTTGGCAATTACTCACGCAACCTTACTTGTCTCCGTTTCTAAAAAAAATGGCTAC
>JAJZCJ010000189.1 GCA_021846145.1 Bacillota bacterium | reverse complement strand
GCGAGAGTTCGAACGAGTAGAAGGTTTACGCGTTGAAGATTGGACGAAATGAATGGCACACAAGCAGCTTTATAATTTTGGAACCCTTATCTGTTGTTTGGCACCCAAGGTTTTGAGCAGCATTTCAGTGGGGCACCATCCAGTTAAGTAAGATATGATCAACATCGTAGCGGGCAAACCACCAATAAGAACCAAATACTTATTAACAAATAAGCCCAAAGCAATGGATATCCAAAAGAAAATACCAGCTAAGAGTCGAATTGTTGATCCTTTTCCATTGCATACGTACATAGGATTCTGCGCCCCCCATTCCACTGATACACCAAGCATCAAATGAAATGTAATTATATTCCGAGATAAGCGCTATGTCAAGGTGACATGGGAGCGCTGTCAATAGTAGCACTTTTTCAGAAATTAACTGATGTGCGATTAAGTCTTCATTATTTCCGTCCTTTGGGATTCACTATAACTTATGTTTCAGACGCAGCCGTCTCTTTCGTGGTATTGCCAAAAAAATAATTCCCAACAGCCCTAATGCAACGCCACTGATCAGCAAAAGCGTGGGGGGCGGGACAAATTTCATAAGCAGACCGAATAACAACATGGAAACCGGCAGGGATGTGTCGGCCAGTGTACTCGTGAGACTAAAAATTCGGCCTGACAGATGGGACGGAATCGATAGATGAAGTAGCGATTGCCAAAATACGGCCGCCACAGTGATAGCAGCGCCGATCAAGCTGCTGATCAAGCATGGACTGAATATCCTTTAAGGTAATTTGCATTCGATCGATCTGTTGGTTGCAGCAGGCCAATGGAATTATAGTAGAGCAATGTACTTCTCGATAATCGATATTGTGTAGCCAACTTTCCAATTGAGATGTTCCGTGAATCGTACCTACGTGTTGTTGCAAATTTGAAAAAAACGGATAGGAACTTACTCTTAATAAACTAAGTATTTATTCAGCTAAAGAGGATCAAAGCCGAGAGGGGAGTAACACATGAAAAATCGAATGGAAACATTCACGGGCTCAAAGCATTTTCGGCTGAATCACGTCGCTGAGGGTGTGTTTGCAGCAATCTCACTACCTGGTACTGGCTCGGTAGGGAATGCAGCAATCATTGATCTAGGTGATGTAACGCTTGTGGTGGATACCTTCACGACAATACAGGCTGCAGAGGATTTGCAGGCAGCTGCCATGTACCTCACGGGATACCCAGTTTCCTATGTAATCAACACGCATTGGCACAGTGACCACACGAGCGGAAATCAAGTGTTTACCCCCAGTGCGCAAATAATTTCTACATCTGCTACACGTGAAATTATGGCTACATTCGGAAAAAATAGGTTAGTCCAGCAGTTGTCAAACCCGGAACCGATTTATCAGGCGATCAACGAACTGGAGGAAAAAATACAACAAGAGACGAACGAAAAGTTAAAAAAGGAAATGCAATGGGAAAATGCCAGTGACCGCGAGTACATGAAAGTACTCCCCAATTTGGTATATACACTACCCACGATAACGTTTGATCAACAGATGAGTATTCATGGTAGTGATCGGACCGTGCAACTCATCACGTATGGCGGCGGTCACACGCAAAGTGATGCATTCGTGTACCTGCCTGAAGAAAAAATTGCGGTAATGGGGGATCTGGTGCTCTCGAAACATCATCTTTTTATGATGTATGCAAATCCCCAGGTATGGCTAAACATTTTGGAGCGAGTCGAACTACTTGGTGTAGAAACTATCGTACCGGGGCATGGTGAAGTTTGCTCAATGAAAGAACTTCATGAGGTGAAAAATTACATAAACGATATCGTGGCATTGGTGGCGGAAACCGTTCAAAGTAAGAAAAGCATTGATGATATTTTAGTACCACAAGCTTATCAAGACTGGTACTTTACTACATACTTTAAAACCAACTTGAAAAGAGTTTATGATTTGATCACTATATCAATGATGACAATCAAATCGCAATGAATGGATTATGTCATCAATGGCAATGTCTCGTGAACATCTACACCCTTCAACCCTGTTGATATTTCAAAATTCGATTGTACATCGTTTGGTCTTTCAATTTATGAAAATGGGAAAACATTGGCTTAAGATTCGCTTCAATGATCCACACATGACCGTTCTTATCCAACCCTATATCCAATCCAAAAATAAGTTGGCGAGAGTATAGTTCGAGACTGCCCATTCTAGATGCGGATAAAATAGCCACTCGATCAATCTCAGACAATAAACTGGCTGGGGAGTGATCCTTGAGCGAAGATTTTTGGATAGCGGTTTCAACGGGCAGTACCATCCCTTTACTCCGCTTTTGGTTAGTTACGATATAACCTTTGCCTGCTACCTTGGTCACTTTCCCAGTAACTTCCCATGGGACAAATTGGCTCTTGCGTTGAACGATAACCCGTATGTCAAAAGGATGGCCATTAACAGTCACTAAAGGGACCCGCCGCTGGACGATTTGATTTCTGGATTTTGCAATCATGCGAACATAGTGGTATGCAGCTACCTTCCCTTTAATGATTTTCGTGTGGTTCTCGAGGTGAATGGTGTACGCATGTTGTTTAGTCGGAGTGATTCGGATCACCCCGGCACCACGGCTACTATCGATAGGCTTCACAATAATATCGCCGTATTTTGTAAACATATTCCAAAAGTCATTGCTCGTTAGCCTGTGTGTTTCCGGTACGTGCTGTTTCAGGTCATCAAAGCTCCACATTATTTTGTATTTTGTCCATTTACTGCGCTTGTAGGGAGTATTCATTGTTCAGCACCCATTCTGTCAATTTTCGTAACCGTTATCCCATTATCAACATTGAATCCAATGAATATGAGATATTCTTCGAGTAGCTTTAAAAATGCTTCGACATCTTTGTAAGTAATATCTCCGATATTCGCGACACGGAATGTATGCAGCGATTCAAGTTTGCCTGGATAGATAGTGAATCCTCGTGTATAAAAAAAGTCGTGCATGGCATGAAAATCGTATTTGGTACAATCAGGCTCAATGAGGGCAGTAACGAGTTTAGCATGATGATCTTCGTTCACGATATGCGTCAGACCTAACCGTCTAATGCCATCCGTTAGGGTTTGCCATGACTTTACATACCTTTCGTAGCGCTTCTGGAGACCCTCTTGCTTTAACGCTTCAATCGCCTTTTTTAGTGCATAGAATGTCTGCACTGGCGGTGTAAACCGCATTTGCCGCGTATCAGCAAGGTATCTATATTGTGCATATAGGTCGAGATAATAATTGGCGGGTTTCTTTTGCCGCAGACTTTCTAATTTCTGTTTGTTTGCCACGACAAACGCAATTCCCGGCATTCCTTGAATGTTTTTGTTGGAGCTTGCCGCTAAGTAGCTCACATTCATTTCGCTCATCTGGATGGGAATCGCTCCAAATGAACTGATGGCATCCACAATCAGGTCTATCCCGTAAGTTCTGCATAGTTGCCCGATGGAAGCAATGTCATTTAATAGGCCCGTTGTCGTCTCGTGATGGACGACGGCTAGATGTGATATTTTGTTATGGGACTTGCTTATTATCGCTTGTAAGTCGGATAAATTGATACGGTTCTCCGGTGTGGATTTAAATTCCATAAAATGCAATCCGTATGCCTCTGCTATCTCGCACATCCGTTTTCCGTATGCACCATTGTTGATGATGAGGATAGTGTGTTCACTTCCAACAGAACTCAGGATGGATTCCACTGCGGCTGTACCCGAACCACCAAATAAAACGGTCGCGTAATGTGTCTGATCAGCCACCAGGTCGGTCAGTTCCGTAGCTACATATTCGATCACAGTAGCGAAGTCTGATTCACGGGGGCAAATATCTGACACGACTTGCGCAAGCTTTACCTCATTCGTAGTGGTGGCAGGACCAGGCGTAAGCAATATGTTCCGCTTTACGGATTGCATCCTTGTGCATCTCCTTTCATTTCGGGAGTGTTTCCACTTAAAAATTCCAGCAGTCGCTCCTTGACTTCATAAGGTCTCATTTTTGGACGACCGAGTAAGGCGTTTGAGCCTTTACTGATGTTCATATAGAGAAAGGTTAATCCTTTTATCTTCTTCCATTTGTTCACTTGCCTCTCCAGTTCATCAAGATCATGGATGTAAATAGATTTCTTATAGCCGCAGGACGCGGCAATCTCCACAAAGTTTACATTGTGGGAAACCGTATCTTGACCTCCGGTCGAGTCGTAAGCATGATTATCCAGAAGAATATGGAGCATGTTCGGCGGGTGATAGTACCCGTTTGTGGCTAAACTTCCCATGCGCATCAATAGTGCCCCATCTCCGTCGATCACAACGATATTCAAATCGGTTCTTGCCAAAGCCAGACCAAGACCGAAAGAACTCACACAGCCCATTGAACCTACCATGTAGAGGTTTTGACTTGAATCTTCGATTTCGTGCAATTCCCGTCCCGTTTTTCCCGCAGTGGTAAGTTGTACGGTGTTCGCATCTTTCAAACGGTTGATCACAGTCAACGCCTCATACCGGGTAGACTGCTGGTCTACTGAATTTTTTACTATTTTAATTTGGTTACGTCGCAAAGCGTATTGATTATTGTCCAGTGTTTCTGTGCCGAAAGTCCCTTTTTTGACCACAAAGAAAAAAGGTACATTGCCATCAATGCTTTGCCTTGCTTGCAGCAGTTGCCATTTTGCTTCCTCCATCTCACCGGACAAATACATCCACTTGACTTGCATCAGGTCCAATAGTTGCGTCGTGATCTGTCCCATCAGTTCGTGCTGTGGTTCATCAGGGATCCCCGGTTCGCCCCGTAGACTGACAAACCCGAGAATTGGCAGTTTGAACGGGTAATTGAACGATACCAGCGGTGAGACAGCATTCGTCAAACCAGAATTCTGCATTATTACAACGGGCTTTTTCCCACCTAAGAATGCACCTGATGCGATGGCGACCGCCTCTCCTTCGTTGGTTGCCGCAATAAAGTCGCACTCATTAATCGCATAGTTAATCAAGTCCTTCAATAATGAGCACGGCACCCCCGTATAGAATTCAAATCCTAATTTTCTTAATTCTCTTCCGAATGTTTTCGTGTTCAACATATACGGTCATCCTTTCCCGCCTTCGGGAGGTATTTCTTTTCTGCCACCTGAAGTTCTTCCGTCCCCTGAAGCCTGAATATTTCTTCAAGCTTCGCAATGGTACCTTCCACGTTGGCCAGGCTCTTTTCCACAAAAATATTCCTCGACACCTTTTGAACGGCTTCAACCATGGCCCTCAAATTGTGGTTTGCCCAGATGACAACGTTAACCCCAAGATCGACGAAGCGCTCAGTTGGGGTGGCGTGATACGTGGTAGGCACGATAATCACCGGCAGCCTTCCATTCCACTCCTTCATGAAGGATTCAATCTCCGTGTCATCCGTTCGCTTACTATGTACGAGAACGGCGTCTGCACCCGCTAATCGATACGCCTCGGCTCGACGTAGTGTCTCTTGCAATCCGTAACCCGCGATAAATGCTTCAATTCGGGCCACCAACACAAAGTCCTTATCCATTTGAGTGTCTTTCATCGCCCGAATCTTGCCGCAGAACTCCTCCATATCAGCAAGAGGTTGCGCACTACCGACGAACGAATTGGTTTTCGGGAACAGCTTATCTTCAATACAAACACCTGCAATATTTCGCTGTTCTAATTTTTTGACCAATCGTCTTGCATTATTGAAGTTCCCATACCCGGTATCTCCATCCCATAAAATTGGTATGGATGTGGCATCGCTCATGAACTCTACTGCATCAAGAACCTGCGTCCAAGACGCCTCATTATTATCTCTGACGCCCATGCTAGCAGAGATTGACAGTCCACTTGCCCATATTCCTTTGAAGCCGGTTTCTTCGACAATTTTAGCTGACAGACCGTTGTGAGCCTCCATTAGAAATTGTAAATCCTGTGCGTGAATGAGACTGTTCAGTTGAGTTGTTTTTTTCATCGCCAATACCTCCTTTGCGATGTAGTAAATGTGACGCGAACACATTACGTGTAGGTGTTTGTAGAGGGTATGAGTAACTAGGCAAATGGAGGGTCAAATCGTGATGAGCATTCATACAACAAACATCATAAATTTTTGAATCAGGAAAAAAATTCAGAGGGGGGTCTAACGTGTCTAAATCAAAAACGATACAAGGTAAAATGGGGAAAATTGCATCTTGGAGATTTTTCTCATCGAACGCGTTTATTCGGAAGTACTTACCAGACACAAGCATTTTGACCATATCTACTCTAAGATCGTTCCTTCAGAAATATAAGACTGTTTATATCAAACCGGATTATGGATATCAGGGTAGAGGTGTTATCAAAGTGATGAAAACATCCTCAGGATACCAATTTATCAAGGTGAAGGGAGCGCCCG
>JAJZCJ010000188.1 GCA_021846145.1 Bacillota bacterium | reverse complement strand
GAAATTGATGGAGTCTCCACTTTTTTTGGGGTGGGACAATTAACGTGGATCTGGCAACAAATGCTCAATGCCTTTTGCAATTTGTTTGACGAATGGGTAGGCAATCCACGAGGAAATGACGTTAAACAACAAATGAGCCAGAAAGACTTGCCTGCCAGGGTCTGATGACAAGTGTAAGATGAGGTCTGTAAATGGTGCAATGAACACCATGAACAGCAGTGCGCCTACTACATTTAATAGGACATGGGTGGCAGCTACGCGCTTTACCGCTCTGGAACCGCCGAGACTAGCAAGTATCGCTGTCATGCAGGTGCCGATATTGTTGCCAAAAACCACCGCGACGGCTCCTAGCAGAGGCAATGCGCCGCTTTGGGTGAGTCCTAATGTGAGCGCAGTGCTGGCTGAACTGCTGCCGATCAGTGCCGTCACGATTGTGCCTGCGAGCAAACCGAACCAAGGTTGATTTTTTGCCTGTACTAACCAGTTAATGATCAATGGGGTTTTGGTGATTGGCACGACGGCGCTCGTCATCAGATGGAAGCCGATAAAGAGCACGCCAAATCCGGCGATGCTAATCGCAACGGCTCGTAAGCGTTTGTGAAATAGCAAAAGCAGTCCTAGTGCGAGTACATAGGGACCGATACGCTCAACATTTAGCGACAGCAGTCCCACTGTGAATGTGCTGCCGACGTTGGTACCAAGAATAATGGCGATGGTATCACTAAATTCGAGCACGCCTGCGGAGACAAGCCCCATCGAGATGATCGTGACGGCTGCGCTGGATTGCGTGAAGAGTGTGGCGATAATGCCGATGACTACCCCGCGAAAGGGGGTTTTTACAAATTGCTGGATCCATTTTTCTGTTTGTTTGGATGCAAGCCTTGTCAGTCCATTTCGCAATGTGAGCAAACCTGTCAAGAAAACAATGAGTCCCAACACGAGGGAAAGAAATATTTTCCATAATAAGGGCAACTAAAGCCCCTCCCATTCACAATGATCTTTCTATGTGTATGCGGACGAGCTCGAAAATTTGTCATATTTAGAGAGGTGTGTATGGATTGAATGAGATTTTGTTAAAAAAGACTCGCAAACATAGGTTGGAGCAGGGCCATCCGTGGGTGTATCGCAGTGAGATCGAGAAAATGATCGGGGAACCACAAACTGGTGATGTGGTATTGATTAAGAATCACCAAGGTCACTTTCTGGCGCAGGGTTTTTATCATCAAAGTTCGCAGATTGCTGTACGTGTGGTTACGTATGTGGAGAAGGAGCAAATCGATGAGCGCTGGCTGCGCGAACGAGTAAAAACCGCCTGGCAGTACCGCAAACGGATATTGCGTCATACTGCTTCGTGCAGAGCCGTTTATGGGGAAGCGGACGGAGTGCCAGGTTTGATTGTGGACAAGTACGATCAAGTGGCGGTAGTGCAAATTTTGTCTGCCGCAATGGCGCAAAGAAAAGAATGGATTACAAAGGCGCTCAGCGACACGTTGGGTGTGACAGCAATTTATGAGCGAAGTGATGCGCCGGTGCGCGCGCTCGAAGGATTAGAACCGGAGACTGGGTGCTTATTTGGCACGTGTCCAGAAGTGGTACAGATTAAGGAAAATGGGCTCCTTCTGGAGATCAATTTAGTCGAGGGGCAAAAGACAGGTCATTTTTTTGATCAAAAGGAAAATCGCGCGGCTATTGCGCCGTTTGTGCGTTGGAGTGTAGACGAAAAGCCTCGGCCTGATCAGCACTACGATGAATCTAGAGCGAAGCTACAAATTCCAAGTACGCGAGTGGGAGCAGAGGTGCTAGATTGTTTCTCACACACGGGCTCATTTGCGATGCATGCACTAATGTACGGCGCGGCTCGCGTCACGCTTGTGGATTCATCAGCGATTGCGCTCGAACAAGCAAAAGTCAACGCGAAGCTTAATGGATTTGCGGATCGATCTCAGTTCGAGCTTGCGAATGCTTTTGATTATTTGCGTAAGGCCGAACAGGAAAAAATGCTATTTGATGTGGTCATTCTCGATCCACCGGCATTTGCCAAGAATAAAAAGGCAGTGGCCCAGGCACTAAAAGGGTACAAGGAAATCAATCTGCGCGGCATGAAGCTGGTGAAAGATGGCGGATTTTTGGTGACCGCTTCTTGTTCTTCCCCTGTGTCGTCCCAGTCCTGGTTTGAAGTGATGCAGGACGCGGCAACTGATGCACATAAGATACTTCGGTTGATTGAGTTTCGCAGTGCGGGGAAAGATCATCCACAGCTATTGGGGATGCCCGAGAATGATTATCTTAAATTTGCAATTTTCGAAGTGAAAAGCAGACGTTAATGTAAACTAATATGACATAACCCCTTGACTTTTTTGAGTATTGATTATATATTTCTTTCATGCAATATAACCTTACATCAATGGTTATATTAAATGACAAGGGGGTAATGGAGATGCCGGTGATTAACTCAGGTGATACGGCCTGGATTTTAGCTTCATCCGCACTGGTGCTGTTTATGACACCGGGTCTTGCCTTCTTTTACGGCGGCCTTGTGCGCAATAAAAATGTCATCACCACGCTTTATCAGGTTTTTGCAGTCATCCTTATTGTATCCGTACAGTGGGTGCTGTTTGGTTATAGTTTGGCCTTTGGACCTGACGTGGGACACGTAATCGGCAATTTAAGCTGGGTAATGTTTAATCACGTAGGCGCGACGCCGGATGTGAATTACGCACCGACGATCCCTGCAGAACTATATGGAATATTTCAAATGATGTTCGCTATTATCACTCCAGCATTAATTGTGGGTGGACTCGCAGAGAGAGTGAAATTCTCGTCATTTCTTGTCTTTATCACACTTTGGGCGACGTTTATTTACGATCCGTTAGCGCACTGGGTATGGGGAATTGGCGGTTGGTTGCACAACATGGGTATTCTTGATTTTGCTGGTGGAACAGTGGTGCATATTAGTTCGGGAGTTTCTGGACTGGTGGCTGCGATTTACTTGGGCAAACGCGCAGAGCATGGTTCGCCACAAATCAAGGCTCATAATGTACCGTTGGTTTTGTTAGGGACTTCGATGTTGTGGTTTGGATGGTTTGGCTTTAATGCAGGCAGTGCGGTTGCGGCAAATGGGCTATCTGTTAGCGCGTTTCTAGTAACCAATACGGCAACTGCAGCAGCTGCACTGGCTTGGCTGTTGGTGGAACGTTGGAGAACGGGTCACGCTACTTTGGTAGGAGCTAGCGCAGGTGCGGTGGCAGGTCTCGTAGCGATTACCCCAGCTTGCGGTTTTGTCGATGTGGGCGGATCTTTGATCATTGGGATTGTTGCAGGTGTGTTGACTTACTTCTCTTCCACACTGATGAAGGGCTACTTTAAGTATGATGATGCGTTGGACGCGTTTGGCGGTCATGGTATTGGCGGAACATGGGGGGCAATTGCCACTGGGCTATTTGCCACCACCGCAGTAAATTCTGGGGGAGCCAATGGGTTGTTTTACGGTAATCCTCATCAAGTAGTGGTACAGCTTGTGGGTGTGGCTGCCACGTGGGTGTTTGCAGGAGCAGGAACTTGGGTGTTGCTCAAGGTTGTCGATTTAATTATGGGGCTTCGCGTATCACCGGAAGAAGAGAAAATTGGGCTTGACGTGGTGTTGCACAATGAAAATGCTTATCCAGAGACGTTGACATGGGATGCAGGAATTAGCGTACTAGAGAGTATCAAAAAAGGTAATGTAGGATTAGGGAATCAATCCTTACCTAAACTTCCCGAAGACTTCAGTTGAATAATGTGTATATTGCTTAGAGTCGACTGAAAAGATGGTCGGCTCTTTTTTGATGTGGTACAATTTGCGTATAGAATGAAGGTAGAACAATTTTGCGGGTTTGGTGAAGATGGCAAATAGTGTGATGACAACTAATTTTAAAGAATTCACAAAAGCTCATCATTGGGTTGCGGGTGTGCAATGGTTGCTTTTTATGTTTGCTAATACGGTGGTCATTCCCATTTCTATTGGCAATGCGCTTCATATGAGCGGATCGGCAATTACATCATCAATGCAGCGTTCTTTTTTTTACACAGGACTTGCTTCGCTTTTGCAGCTTTTTTTTGGTCATGGGTTACCCATTATGGAGGGACAATCTGGCGTCTGGTGGGGAGCGATTTTAGGGGTGCTTGCAACTGCCGAGGAGAGCGGCTTGACGCCGCTTCAGGCTGGCGGTAGTTTGGAAACGGGGATTATTTTATCTGGCGTGTCGATTGCTGTATTAGGTTTTTTTGGCATGGGTAACGTGCTTAAAAAGTGGTTTACACCAATCGCATCAAGCGTTTTTCTGATTTTGTTGGCAACAGAATTAATTTCGATTTTTATGAAGGGTATGTTGGGTCTCAGTGGCCATTTGCAGATTGATATTCCTACTGCGATGTTGTCTATTTTATTGATTGTGGTTGTTTTGTTTATTCAATTATCTAGATGGAAAAAATTTCGCAATTACTCCATTCTCGTGGGCATAGGTGTAGGATGGGTGATTTTTCGGTTGATGATTCAACCGGCAGGGGGAATTCCTCATGCTGGGGTATCTAGTTTATGGGAATTATTTCCTTGGGGACACTTAGGTTCAGAATGGGGAATTATCATTACGGCGATGGTGGCCGGATTGATCAATTCTTCTAACACTGTAGCGACTTTGGAAGCCGCAAAACCGCTTTTGCAGGTGGAGACTACAAAAAAAATGTATCGTAAGTCTTTTTTGATCACGGGAATTAACACAATTATTTCCGGGTTTTTAGGTTTGGTACCTTATGCTCCCTATACTTCTTCTTTGGGTTTTTTGCGTTCTACGCAACTATTTTCTAAAATTCCCTTTGCATTAGGTGCAGTGTTATTTATGATTTTAGGACTAGTTCCTGCGGCAGGATCTTTGCTCGCCACTCTACCTGTCAGTGTAGGTGATGCCGTGTTGTTGGTAGCATACTTGCAATTGTTTGGTTCTGCCATGCAATATATTGAAGGGATGGCGTTTGATCATCGCACGATTTACCGCTTGGCGCTTCCGGTATTGGTTGGAATCGGGATTTTCACCATTGCTTCTGGTGCTTTTATCACCTTGCCGGCGGCAGTTCGCCCCTTTTTATCTAATGGACTACTTGTTGGGGTACTGTTGGCAATTGTTTTTGAAAATACAATTAAATGGAATTTGACGGATCGATAACTAGGAAAGGATGTTTATTTTGGCGATATACGAGATATTAAAAGCACCACACCCGACGCTGATCACTCCGGCAAAAGCGGTGGAGAAAATTACGCCGAATGTGTTGAAAGTACTTGATAATATGTATGAAACGATGAAATTTGCAGAAGGGGTGGGGCTCGCAGCGCCTCAGGTGAATATACTAAAACGTCTGTGCGTGGTGGACGTTGAAGATGGAATGGGTCGGCTGGATCTGATAAATCCCATCATTCTTGAGGGACGCGATCTAGAGCTCGGGCCAGACGGCTGTTTATCTGTTCCTAGTATCTATGGGGACACAGAGCGATACAAATGGATTCGCGTGCGCATGTTATCGCGCGATGGTGAAGTGGTAGAATTTGAGGAAGTCGGGTTTCGAGCTCGTGCGATTCAACATGAGATTGATCACTTGGATGGGATCTTGTTTACAACCAAAGCAGCCCGACTTTATCGTGATGAGGTGCCTGTAGGGGCAACGAAAAGACGCACTCTCTGATCTCTGGAAAAGGGTTACCGAGTGTGATAGAGTAAAATGTGCAGATTCGGGAGGATATGGAGGTGCGCCGGATTAACAAAGATTTACTTAACCCAAAAGACCGGCCTTTTGAATTAAAACCCATTCCCGTTATTATTGGCATGCTGCTTTTGCTGTTGGTGGTATGGGAATATTTCCATTATCGGCATACATTTTCGATTCATCATCTGCTGGCTACGATTCAGGGTGCTGGGGTGTTGGGGATCGGAATCGCTATTTTGTTGATGGCTATCTTGTGTATTATTCCGGTGCCTTCAGAAGCATTGATTTTTGTCTACATGGGGATCTATGGTGTGGGTTGGGGGTTATTCTACTCTTGGGTGGGGGCTGTGATTGGCGCAGTAGTAGCCATGTACTTAACCCGTTTTTTTGGACAACCTCTTGTCAAACGGTTTTTATCAGTGGAACGGCAGGTTCAGGTTAATGAGTGGGTGGCTAAGCGTGGCACACTGGGTCTTTTTGCGTTGCGATTTGCCCCATTTGTTCCTTATCATGCGTTAAATTACGTAGCAGGATTACTAGATGTAAAATTATGGCCCTTTGTTTGGACGACTGCTTTGGGTATTGTTCCTTTTGATTTGGCAATGGGCGGACTCTTTTTTGGCATCAGCAAAGGACTCGTGGTGTGGCTAGCCTTTGGCATACTTGCGATTGCTGTTCTTGTGTTTCTAGGTGTTATTTTTCGCAAAAAATGGTTTGTTGGCATGTTTCCAGGTGA
>JAJZCJ010000187.1 GCA_021846145.1 Bacillota bacterium | reverse complement strand
TTCCGATCTTCTGATCCGTGACATAGTCCGGAACAATATTACGCTTCAAAAGTTCGCGATAGACATCTACTGCATTCATATGCACAGCTACCGAAAGCGGTTGACGATTGGCCACTGCCTCTTCTATCCAAGTTAAGGCTTCATCGAGGTCCTTGGCCTTGCGATCCAGATACCTTGTCTCAAGCCTGCGCTCAATGCGGTGGTCATCGACCTCCGCAATTAAAGCCGCCCCACCGTTCATGGTGATAGATAGCGGTTGAGCTCCACCCATTCCACCTAGTCCCGCCGTCAGCGTCCATGTGCCTGCCATCGTTCCCCCAGTATGTTGACGAGCCGCTTCTGCAAATGTCTCATAAGTCCCTTGTAAAATTCCTTGTGTGCCAATGTAGATCCAACTACCTGCCGTCATCTGACCGAACATCATCAGGCCTTTTTTATCAAGCTCATCAAAGTGTTCCCACGTCGCCCAGCGCGGGACGAGCATCGAATTCGAGAGTAGTACCCTAGGCGCATCCTCATGTGTCTTAAAAATCCCGACTGGTTTGCCAGACTGGATTAGCAACGTCTCATCATTTTCCAAATTGCGAAGCGCCTTAACAATCTTGTCAAATGCCTCCCAATTCCTTGCGGCCTTTCCGCGTCCGCCATAGACCACCAAATCATCTGGTCGTTCTGCCACTTCTGGATCCAGATTGTTATGAAGCATCCTTAACGCCGCTTCTTGTTCCCATCCTTTACAAGTCAGTTCATTCCCCCGTGGAGCACGGAGAGCACCGCGCAATGTATCGCCCATGAAGATCATCCTCTCTACGATTTCAACGATATGTAGCCAATCCAAATTACAAACAAACTAATCGTAGCACAGTTTAATTTATCTTGCAATTGCGTCAAATGAATAGTACCATTTGAATTACTTCCAATCATGAATACAATCATTCACTACTAGAAAACGGAGTCGTTCATCATGAATGAAGAAATGTCAGCGCGGCAAACACTAGAATCTTGGTGGCAATTAGGTCGTAGTAGTTCGGATGCCAACCGACTGATCGTGAAATTCCTGGAACAAAATTACCGCCATGCGGCTTTCTTGACCGCGGCTGATTTGGCTCAAGCCATTGGCGTCAGCCAATCATCGATCACACGTTTTGCCATAATGCTTGGGTTTTCTGGATACAGTGAGTGGAGCAAGGAAATGCAAGCGGTCATCCGTCTTGAACTATCGGCAACAGAACGGCTTTGGTATGCGGCACATCCTAGTGATGATGATGGTGACCGCGTGCTTTTAAGTGAACAAGAGAACTTAACTACGTTGTCGCGAATCTTAAATTCCGAACGATTTTATGAATTTGCAAAAGCGCTGGCAGATGCCAAACGTGTTGTCTTTGTCAGCGCCCGCGCGTCTGCCACCTTACTCCCTTATGCACACTATTTTTTAAGCAAGGTCAAGCCACATGTGGAAATGGCATCTGCAGGAGATCCCCTTTGGGATCGTTTAGGCAGCGAAAATCCGACAGATACATTAGTGGTCGTGATTGCCTTTCCACGCTACCCAAGAGTATTAGTGGAGTGGGCATTGCAGATGCAAGTGAAGGGATTTAAGATTGCTGTCATCACTGACCGCCTATCGTCCCCAATCATTCAAGCGGCATGGATTTCACTCATCGTTCCTGTTACTTCTGTTTCACTATTTGACTCTTATGCATCACCAATCATCGTATTGAATTTGCTTGTCAGGCAAGTGGCAGCTCTGATTCCTAATATAAGTGAAGCACGACTGAACCAATTAGAAGCTTGGGACCAGGCACAAAACGTATACATCTAGGAGGCAATAAAGCGTGACTACTAACTCTACTATCACTTTTTCGAGTCAACGTTTCTGGAATGATTTTCTCGCCTTTTCTACCATTGGCGCGCTGCCTGAAGGTGGCGTAGAACGTCCTTTTGGCAGCCTTGAAGATCTGCAAGCAAGAACTTGGTTGATACAAAAATGTGAATCAATCGGCCTAAATACCAATGTCGACCCTATCGGCAATTTGTGGAGTACACTGCCGGGTCACGAACAGTTGCCAATGCTCGCTATTGGCTCACACCATGATTCAGTGCCACAAGGTGGGCGTTTTGATGGCGCACTCGGTGTGCTGGTCGGACTGGAAATTTTGCGAGCGCTTAAAGAAGCTGGTTATCAAAATCGTCATCCGCTTGCGATGGTCTCCTTTACTGCGGAAGAACCCAATCCCTTTGACCTTTCCACTATGGGCAGTCGCACCGTGGCAGGTAGACTCAGCGCAGAACAATTACTATCCAACAAAGCCTGGGATGGACGTTCGCTAACTGATGCGATCCAAGCTGTGGGAGGCGACTTATCTCAAATCGCCAAAGCACGCATCACCGCAAAAGAGCTTAGCGCGTTTTTAGAACTGCACATCGAACAAGGTAAGCGATTAGAGCGTTCACATCAACCCGTGGCTGTGGTCACTGGCATTTGTGGCATCTATCGACTTGAGGTAACGGTCATCGGTGAAGCGAATCACGCCGGAACCACGATGCTCGTTGACCGTTATGATGCGCTACTTGCAGCGTCAGAAATGGCACTTGCATTTGAACAACTATTAATCGAGCAACACCATGATGATCTGGTTGGTACGATTGGTCGATTTGAAATTTTCCCTAACGCCGCGAACATTATACCAGGTACTGCGCGCTTTATTACTGAAATCAGGGCATCTGATCAATCACTCATTCATCAGGTGGCCACTCTTTTTAAACAACAAATTCAGACGATCGCGCACAAGAGAGGCGTCCATCTAGAAGTAAAATTAGTGCTTGACCAAGCACCGGCGGTCTTAGATGAGTACCTTATCCATACATTGGAGAGCATAACGGCACGTCTACAAATTCCCTATGAACGACTGTTTAGCATGGCCGGACACGACGCTACACATATCTCTAGTTTTACGAAAGCAGGAATGTTATTTGTCCCAAGTATTGGCGGGAAAAGCCACTGTCAAGAAGAAGAGAGTCGTTTAGAAGACATCGAGTTAGCTGGGCAAATTTTAATCCAAACGATCATTGAACTAGATCAATCACTAGATCAAAATTAAGCCACAGAAAGAAGAGGAATGCTGATGACCACAATCTACCAAGCAGGTTACATATGGTACCAGGAACACTTTGTAAGCGAATTCGGATTACTAGTAGAAGACGATTTAATCAAATCCGTTGATAAAATTTCCATTCTGCAGGCAAATTATCCGGATGCCACACTCGTCGACATGCGCCACTTAGCGATTGTTCCAGGTACCATCAATGCCCACAACCATTCATTTCAAAGCCTGTTGCGGGGCATTGCAACTGATGAGCCTTTTTTAACATGGCGCGATCAAGCATTATATCGATATACCCCTTATATGGATGAAGACACGCTATATGCAGGTGCCTTACTTGCGTTCGGCGAGATGCTTACGCAAGGGGTGACCACCGTTACTGACTTTTTTTATATCCACAATCATGGCACAGATCATGACGAAGCGATCATCCAAGCAGCAAAAGATTTAGGTATCCGATTGGTATTTGCGCGTACCATGTACGACTGGGCTGGTGCTCCAAGCTCGTACCGCGAATCAATTGCAGCTGCTGTTGACCGCACGGATCGACTAATCCAAAAATACCAACACCATCCACTCGTGCGCGTACATCCGGCTCCGCACAGTCCACACGGCGCATCACCGGAAATGATTCAAGCTGGCCATGGACTGGCTAAAAAGTGGGGAACACCCTATCACATTCACGTGGCGGAAGAACCGTTTGAAGTCGAGGAAATCATGCGCGATTATGGCATGCGGCCAGTCCACTATTTGAATCATTTGGGCGTACTCGACGAATCCATGATCGCCATTCACTTAGTGTGGCTTGACGAGAGCGAGATTGAACTGCTTGGAGCGAGACGAGCAGCGCTTGCCTACTGCCCTTCAAGCAATATGTTTTTGGCTGATGGGGTGACGCGCATTCCTGACCTGATGCAAGCAGGAGTGATGGTGGGGCTAGGTAGTGATGGCGGGTGCAGCAACAACCGCGTCAGTATTTTTGAAGAGATGCGCATGGCAGCTCTTCTTCAAAAGGTGAATCGATTGGATGCCACTTGCCTGCGCGCCAGTGACACATTTGCAATGGGAACAGCCAATGGCGGCAAATTGCTGCGATTACCCATTGGGAAATTGGAGGCAGGCTATCAGGCTGACTTTGTAGGCATCCGCATCGATGATCTATCATTGCAACCGTTCGCGCCTGATTTGCTTCCGTATCACCTTGTCTATTCCATGCAGCCAACGGCGATTGAGCGCGTAGTCGTGCACGGCAAGGAGGTGGTGAGAAACGGCAGAATCACTACGGTGGATCAAGAACTAATAAGGCAACTAGTCGCACAGTCCAAATCCAAATGGCCATAAACTTGTCAATTGGACAACGGATGTGAGAGGCAGCGAAGGCGGCGAACGACTTTGCGCGTGTAACGCGCGTGAGAGAGCGCCTCCGTTGCCGCTCACCCCGGCTCCCCAATGACCACATCAAGTGTTCGCTATTAGCTTGCGGGTGGCCTGACGCCATTGAGCAAATCCCAAGTGTTGAGCCCAAATGTATATTGAAAATGCGGATAATCGACGAGGCTCCGAAATGTACCGCCCCACTGCAATCCCACCTGTTCCCCAAGCGCGCCCATGTGCTTAAATTTAGCGATATCACTGGTCATGGCACCATGCTCATAGGGTGCCGCATCAAAAGCGAGCCCCCAATTGTGATAAGAGTCGCCGCCCCTAGCATTGGTCACAATCTGACCCGGAGCCCATCGCCCTTGTGCATACAAGTGATCCTCTTCATCCCAACTTCGAAACGCAGTATAAATCCGGACGTCCAAATGATTCTCCTGAGTTAATGCAAGGAATTTTTTTGCAAGTGCTGCGACACGAGGATGAAGCGAGCTTAATTCAATGGAAGTAGGACGAGATTCAAAATTATCTTTTGGATGAGGATTAAATAATTTTTGTCGCGTTCTTGGGTCTACAATTTCTGACGGATACAATTCATTGTCAGACTGAAATTTGCTTACGGTATTCTTCGTCAAAGGCCCGTACCAACCGTCAGGTTTTAAAGTAGGATAGCCTCTACTATTCAATAATTTCTGCACCGCTTTGACATTGGCATCCAACACTTTCCACGTCGCAGCATCAGTGGCACCTGAGGGATTCAAGGTAAATCGATCCTGGAAATTTTTTAGTGCATCACTGGTTTTATTATCAAATACCCCATCAACAGCAAAATTATTGTAATTTAAGGCTAATCCATCTAAATTTAATTGCAGCAACGTCACATAAGAACCTTTCGATCCCACGTGAATGAGTGGTAAATTCGGCATTTTGACAACACCCTTCCGCATTCTACAAAACATTACGATAATGTATGGGCAAAAGGATTGTCTTGGTACCACTAAAATACCAACACATTTTACATTAGCTGTTGCACACGACTCGCCTCAGGCGTTACCCATGCCAAATGATCAGTCAGCGAAGGCGTATACAAAAGTTCCCTCCGTTCATTAATCATTAGCACCTGCGATGAATTCACAAATTCACTGCGACATTCCCCTTCAAGGAACACCATTTTAGTCATGACTTCGGCGATAGCGGCCTCTGGTGCAAGCGCTGTGACACTCATCACATCTGTACGTGCAGGAGAACCCGTACGAGGATCAATCAAATGATGCATTTCTTGCCCTTGGTATAACCACTTGCGTCGCCATTTTGAACTCGTGCAGATCGCCACCGTCTGATCAGCACATGTCAGCGCCGCAAAAATCTCTTTTGGAGAAAAAGGATTTTCTACCCCTACCGTCCATGGTTCATCGTTTTCCTGTCTGCCATGAAGTACCACATCACCACCAGCATTGACCAAAAATCCAGACATTTCTTCTGCCGCAAACGTCTGCAATACCTGTTTCGCTAAAAAATCTACCGTATACCCTTTGCCAATACCGCCAAGCTCAATAGGCGCGTTAAGTTCGATTACATCATCTGCGTGCCAAGTAACAAATGGATTTCCCATTACATGCTCAGTTGGATCATGAAGTGTGATACGAGGCCTTCCATTCAATACCCCAGGATAGCCTATGTCTTGCAATACCTGGATGACTCTTGGATCAAACAGACCACCACTTAGCTGATAAGCTTCATCAGCTTTTTTAAGCACACTTGCAAAAAGCAAGGATACTCTCGTCACCTCACCCACACGTGAATTGACCGAGGACAACTCACTATCCGCGCGAAACCGCGACAGACATTGCTCCAATGTCTGCGTTGCCTGTTGTAGCCGCGAAAATAGTTGCCTCACCCTCATTTCCGTGTTAGCATCCGCATGTGGCAGATCTACTCGCACGGCAAAAGGTGAACTCATCGCACGATAATTTTCAGTAAATATAGCCACTCTG
>JAJZCJ010000186.1 GCA_021846145.1 Bacillota bacterium | reverse complement strand
TTATTTATGGGTCAGATCGTCACGTATTGGTAGATATGACTAGTAAACCTGGCAATAACATTGCTGCATTTGCTGTGCCGATGTACTCACATCAATCAGGCCAATACTTGACTACAGTCAATCATCAATCAGCCTACATTACTTATTCCACTAACCAACTAACGGGCTGGAAAGTGGGAGCTGTATTATACGCATCGCAGATTTATTCGACTGTCAACTCCATTTTGCAAACGACTTTAATTGTGTTGGTGCTTTCCTTGCTGGTTTTTGGATTGTTATTTTTCTTGCTTTACCTTTCGATCATGAAACCTTTGCAGCAATTGTCTGAAGCAGTGGTGAAAGTGAGTGAGGGCAAACTCACTGAACACGTGGAAATTAAGAGCAGAGATATTATTGGACAACTGGCAAACAGTTTTAACAATATGACCGCTTCACTACGTACGTTGATTCAAAATGTGAGTGAGACTTCGAGCCATTTGGCATCCGCATCGGAAGAGTTGACGTCAAGTGCTGAAGAAAATAGTCATGCCACCGAACACATCGCGATTAATGTTCAGGAAGTGGCGGTGGGTTCAGAAAAACAGTCTCATAATGTCGAGAATAGCACTCGTGCGGTGAATGCGATTTCTACACAAATTCAGCAAATAGCAGAGCGTGCTAATTTAGTATCTACGACATCCATTGACGCTTCAAATATGGCTGATAGCGGGAAAACATCGATTAAACTTGTTCATGATGGGATGAATGTGATAAAAGACAGTGTCAATTCGCTAGAACAAGCGGTGGATGTGTTGGGTAATCGCTCCAAGCAAATTGGAGAAATTGTGAGCGTGATAACTAATATTTCCCAACAAACAAATCTTTTGGCACTCAATGCTGCGATCGAAGCTGCCCGCGCGGGCGAACATGGACGTGGATTTGCTGTGGTTGCCGATGAAGTGCGAAAACTTGCTGCAGAATCTGCTGAGTCTGCTGATCAGATCACTGCGTTGGTCAATACCATTCAAACGGATACCGCGAATGCGATTGCCTTAACCAATCAAGCATCATCGGTAGTAGATGATGGATCAACTGCTGTGGAGTTGGCAAGTGAAGCATTTTCTTCGATTGAAAATGCAATTGCAAACGTCACGCATCAGATTCACGAAGTTTCAAATGCGGTGAAGGCCATGGCGTCAGACAGTGATGGTGTGGTGAATGCAATGCAGTTGATACATGAAATAGCAACTTCAAATTCGCTAGCTACTCAGAATATATCAAAAGAAGCGGAGGAACAATTAGCTAGCATGGAAGAAATAGCAGCATCGGCTAATTCATTAGAAAAATTAGCTGGAAAATTACAAACGATGGTGGAGCGATTTATCTTGTAGTCGTTATAAAACATGTGAACGGACGTGACATAAGTGAATCTTTATGAAGACGATAAGTTTATCTTGTCAATAAAAGAAGAAAGCGTTTTCGTGCAACTTTGTCAAGACGGTCTTACCATGAAAGATTTTCAAAATGTATTGAGTTGTTATCCACGCATTGAATTGAAAAACTTTTCTGCTTTGCAGCAAGTCTTCTCTCATTTTACTAACCAAGCAGTACCAATTGGGAGTTGGCGGCCAATCGTGGAATGTGTGGTGAGTCCAGATGGCATGGAGGCTAAGATACGGATTTTTCAAACTCAAGAAGAGTTAGCTGAGAATCTGGAAATAATTACAATGATATTACAAGCGCTAGAAGATAATGGGGTTCGTGAAGGGTTCTTGATGGAGGCCTTACGGGGACCTTTCATCCCCCAAAAATGGATAGTAGTTGCTCAAGGGATTCAACCTATTTCTGGACAGAACGCCATCCTTAATTATTTACAACCATCGGAAAAAAAACCACTACTTAAATCTGATGGTAACACTAATTTTTATGAAATGAATTTTATTGATGAAATTCATGCGGGCGCATGGTTGGGTGAAAAAATCCCAGCTACTATGGGCACTACAGGTCGAACGGTAACAGGTAAAATCATTCCTGCTTTACCAGGCAAGGATCAAGCGTTGCGCTATGATCCTAAAACAGTCACAGAAACTAAAGAAGGGAACAAATTTGTTTTGCGCGCATCTATCGATGGGGCGATGGAATGGCAGAATGGTCGTATCGGAGTGATCAATCGTCTTTTGATTCCAGGAGACGTGGGTGTGGGGACCGGAAATATTGATTTTGCGGGGGCAGTCATTATTCAAGGAACAGTGCAAGATACGTTTTCTGTGGTAGCAGGAAAAGATCTTTCTATTTTGAGCCCATTAGGAGTAGGCGCAGTGGATCGCATTGTTTCTAAAGAGGGTGATATTTATATAGCCTCTCGGCATTGAGAAGTCTCTAATTAGTCAAAAGCAGTAATCATTCAATTATTTTACTGGGAAAAGGATGTGTCTAGTATGGTTGGTGGGTGTTCATCATGACATGGGCATAACAAAGAAACCGCGCCGAGCATACGTTTTAAAAAATCAGCGTGGTTCAGTAAATAGCTTCTGTTTGGCTTAGGCCACCACGAATGATGACTTCAGGTCGATGCCGATTTCTTGGTGCCACGCATCCACGTGCTGGCACATCATGATACCAAACAGGCGGATTAGCCACATTTTTGTACTGCGATGCTTACCGGCTTCCAACTTATAGTCAATCTTCTCCCGCTTGTTAGAACGCTCCACGGTCGTTCTTCGTTTGTAGACGTGGTGCCATTCGTCACTGTGGCGAGCGACGGGTGGGAACAAACGAGGATTATCCTTGGTATACGTGTACACGCACCGACCGTATGACGAGTCAGAGCAAGGGGAGTCGCAGTGGCAACTGCCATTTTTCATGAGCGGACAGCGATATTTACGCCGTCCTCGACTGCGATCATACCCGTTATCTTTCATCGTTAGCCCTTTTTGGCAAATAGGTACTCCTTCTGGGGATACCGTGATGTCGTTCTTGTACTTGTTGTTCCCCGTTTTGCGTTGGTTGAGATCGATGAACGGGAGCGTGCCTTTGGATTCGAAATAGCGGTAAATAGGCAAGGCATCGTGCGCTGCATCGAGTAATACCTGTTTCCAACGCCAATCGGGGTAATACCGTTCAAATTCCTTGATGCTCACGATGAGGGACACGGCGTCATGGCGGGAAGCGCGTCCCAATCTGGGGTAGAGGGGAAGGTCATAATGACTGTCTGACGCGGTGAACATGTAAAGATGGTAACCGAAGAAATAACAGACGCGATGGCTGTCCCACCCGATATTGCAATCTGGTTGTGAATAAAGACGAGGACAGGTGCACGAAGGAATGTCTTTTTCCCGGCAATCACAAAGGCGGAGGCTGCGGGGAAAGGCAGCGGTTCGCACGGGGGTGCCGTCGCCTGCGATCGAGAGTGCCGTCACGTCACCGATGATCCCGAGTGTGGCGGAAATTTGTACAAACTGCTCGCGAAACAGGGTCATGAGGCGATCAGTCGGCAATGGGGTGGCCTTTGACTGACTCAGCAAGAGTCTGTCGACCAATCGTTCCACCTTATGCGGCGTGGTGGTGGGTGCTTTCTCCCCCTTCTTGCCTTTGACGGGTTTTTTCTTGCGCTTTGGTTTACGCGGATTTGTCAGGTGCGGACTGGCACTAGGCCACAGGCGAGCAAAGAAATCGTAAAACGTGCCGACGCCCGGCGTGTGGCCGGGAAAGAACCCACTGATGATGGCGTATAGCGGCACGCGACGCAGCTCGTCCACCCACTTGGTGAGGGACGTTTGGCCCACTTGCAACATCAGCAAATACGCACGCAGCAGGTTAGCAGGGTCAATGGCGTGAATACCACGAGCGGCATACTGACCACTTAATAGGGATGCGGTGCCGGAGAGGTCAAGCAGCCAACACTTTTCGATGAATGGCCAGTCGTGAGCGACCAAAACGAGGATGCCGCCTGAGTAATGGGTGCGTAATTGTTCAAGGACAAACGATTGGTACTGGGCATGAGAACGAATAAAAGGTAACATGGGGGTGAACTACCCCTTTCGACGAAGGATGGAGTTGGTTGGGCTCCTCGTCGTGATTATTGGGGTAGTTTTCAAATGTCAAGAGAAATTCCGCTGATTTTATGACATATTTTCGATTAAAACGAGAGACTGAATTCCCAATTCGGAGTGCGGCATAAGCAAGGCTGTCATTTGAAAAGTGGAGGAAAAAGCAAAAACTCCAAGGCCAAGATCCTTGAGGAATCAATCAAGAACAGATGCCGAGAGGCTATTTATTTGAGTGGGGGTGTATATGGGCAAGGCAAGGCTGTGATTGAGGCAAAAGGGAATATCTATGCTAAGCATGCTAATGATTGTGTGATGAGAGCCGGTAAGGAAATTCACATTGGGTATTATGCGATGGGCAGTGAACTTCAGGCGAAAGTGATCATCCTTGACAAAGATAGAGGGAAATTAATTGGTGGCAAAGTGGTAGCTGAATCGCAAGTGGTCGCAGCTTATATTGGGAATGTTTATGAACGGTCTACGCATGTATCTGTATCTGGATTTAATCGAGCAGAGATTCGAGAAAAATTAGAGATTTTATTAGCGGAATATAAAGTGAAACGTATTTCACTAGAAAAACTGCTGCGACTATTAGATGCTTATAACGTGATATCTGAACCTTTGGATGAACAGACTCAGGAAGAGTATGATAATGCGCTTGCCACGCAGCAACATCTTGAAAATGAATTATATCAAATTGAATCAGTGGTTAAATCATGGTCAGCATTACTTAAAACGCGCGGAGAAGGCGCGGTTTTAATATCTAAGGCGGCTTATCCCAAAACACATTTAATCATTAAGAACAGCAAAAAAATTGTCGAGACAGAAACCAAGGGGACATTTTATATTACGGAAGATCAATTGTTTTTTGAATAGCATGCAGGGGGTTCTCATGATGGAGAAATACCAACTAACTCGCTCTCATACCATATTACATCGGGCTATCGAGCTATTTTCTCAACCATTATTGTCACATCAGATTGCCAAGTATGCTTATGAAATATTTAGCGAAATGCTATCGTTAAAAGAAAAAGCACTATTCTTAAGCTCTGAGGATGGTTTTTCTCTGGTTCAGCAACAAGGTTATGATATTCCTGCCTGGGTGGTGTCACAAACTAGCCAACTAAAGGAATTACCTGTTTTACATGCAGGATTTGTAAGACATCATTGGGGTCGATGGTTCGCACAAGACTGGATAGACGCTTTTCAACCCGCCCTTGTTATTCCTCTGGTAATGAAACAAAAATTATTTGGTTGGATTGTTGCGAAAGGAACGATTTCCGGCACGTTTGATGAAGAAAAAATGCAACTCGCTCATACATTGTTGTATTTAGTACAATCCGCTCTTCAGAGCAGTGAGCAACAACATGAGTTGGAACAATTACAACAACAATTTAATAAAAATTTGTATACGTTGATGGGATTACAAACTTATACCACCTCTTTATTAACACAGACTTCATTAGATGATCTTTATGAACGTGCGGTCGATGCATTTGGTGAATTAGCTCGCAGTACCATTACATCATTGGCTGTTTGGGACGAGTTGCGTGATCGATTAGTTGTGGTGGCGTATAAAGATAATAGTTATCGACACAAGCAATATGGTGAGTTTTTTTTGCAGCAGGAAGACATGTCTAAATTTACAGGTCGCTTGTATGAATTTGGAAAGGATAATGAGTATTTAGATCAAATTTTTACTTCAAGCCGTGATTTTTCTTTGCTTTCTGCTAAATATATCATTTTACTAGGAAAAGAGAATTTAGTCGGATTTGTTACATTGAGTGATTCGCCTGTGATAGAACAAGATGAAAACTTTTTTGAAACAATCCAGTTATTAGCATCCATTACATATTTGGCGATTATGCAAGCCCGGAGATGGGAAGAAGTAATACTGCAGCGTGATATTAATCACCGCAAAGTACAGGCCCTATCTACTCTGCATTTACTTACGAGTAATTTAGGTCAGTGTTGTGATTTGGATGAATTGATGACTTTAATCGCGCATACGTTAACGTTATATGCGAAGGTAAATAGAATGTTTCTTGTTCTGCAAACGCATGAACACTTTGAGGTGAAATCATCGCTTGGAATGAAGCCTGATTTAGAAATTTCTACTGAAGTGATGGATAAGTGGATTCCAGCGTTGGATGCCACCATTTGTGAATATACATCTGAGGGTGCAAATAAATGGTTAGAGAATTTAGATATTGCGCCAGATACTGATACAAACTGCTTGATTGTGGTGCCTTTTTGGCGCCATCGTATAAAGGAGAATTGGGATCTAGATCAACAGTCGCAATCTGCGGATTTCCTAGGATGTTTATGTATTATGGGAGTACAAGGAGGATTATCTGAAGAAGTATATATGGTGATCGATACAATTGCTCATAACTTACAGCCATTTTTACTGTTTTACTTAGCGGCATGATCACTGTTCAAGATGAGCCATTTGTCGCGAGCAGTCGTCC
>JAJZCJ010000185.1 GCA_021846145.1 Bacillota bacterium | reverse complement strand
GACATTGCCTGCGGCCAACACAAAAAGCACGTCATATTGCCACGATTGGTAATCAATCTCTGCCGCCCATGCACTCATCTTTTGCAGTCGGCAAGAAGTTGTGGATGCTATAGAGTGATTATATAGTCGCGTTTGCGTTGGTCCGTGATAAAATTCATGGACTGTATCGCCAATAATTTTGGGAGGAAATAAAGTGTTCGGCATACCATTGTGATCATCCAATACCCGCACATTTTGCAACCAGAAAGCTGCATGGTGCTCCACACTACTAGGAATTTCTTGGGGATAAAGTATCGCTCCAGCCACCCTTGTTCCATGACCACCCGGAGACACATAATCTGCCGTATCTGACGCATTTCCTATCCAGCTTCGAGAGTAGCCATGATCAATGGCAGCTTGCAACAAACGATGATTCTCTTGCATTCCACTGTCGATCACGCAAACAAAAGGTGCATCAAGTTGAGGCGGTAGCACTGTTACGTCTTGGATTTCCTGATCACCCTCAACCCCCGATGCATCGGGAGCAATTTCAGTTAAATCCACAGTAGAAATATCAAATACATATTGGAAATTCAGAGTTAAATCGCGCAGACATTTTCCACTAATCTTCGCCCGACAGGTGAAGCTATCTGGTAACCGTGCTATATCTTCTGTGATATTCTCATTAAATTCGTCTATAGGATCGAATCCGTAAGCAGATAGAAAAAATCTGAGTTGGTCTGAACGCTCTCTTTGAAGATCATCCCACGAAAGCAAAATTTCTCGATATCGCCTCTCCCATTTTTCTATGGCTATCATGAACTTCTCCTCAGAATGATAGGAATCCTGATGGGGTCGCTCTGAAATTGAAGTAATCCCTAAACAGGCAACGCCAATATCGACCATGATGATCTCATCGTCACGAAGATCCACCCAGCGTTCCCAAAGATCAGGAGAGAGAATCTGCTCAGGTCTCCACCCGAATCCCTCATTGATGTTGTATAATCCCGCTACATCATTTTGTTTGCCACCAAGAAATTTATCGATTTTCTTGCGTAATGCGGACAATGTAAGATCGGATGAACACCCAATGATAAAACCGTCGTCAAGTTCTGCAATGATTTCAATGTCGTACTTGCGAAGGTCATCAACCTTGAGTTTTTGTCCGTCAATCTGAAGAAATAACGCGATGTGATCATCAATGCTCGGAAGGCTCTGCTGTAATCGATCGGCCTTGACCAATCGATCATCTTCTAATAATCGCTGAATGGCCCCCTCAATTTTACGATGATGCAATGCACGGTTGCTAAGATTCTCAGTAGTCTGAGCAGGGGAAGGTATAGGTCTTGGCACAGTCTTTGGAGGGGCGTCTCGTACCCATAACAAAGGTATGTGCGGGAACTGTTCTTTATTTGGCATTGACTATCCCCTTCTAGGTAAGGCCAGGCTCGCAATCGCATCGAGAAGCGCTTGCTGAGACACCACTTTATCTCCCTCTAGAATAGTATTTTTTGCCGCATCTTGGCAAGCCCTGACGATTTGCGCGGCAGAAAATCCCTCACAAGCTTGCAATAAAATATCCCAATCCCGAAGTTCAGATTTCATGGCTGACAACGTTTGTATCATTAATTCTCGGATCTCCGGCCTACCTGGTTTGCCAACCTGAATGATCTCATCAAATCGACGCCAAATGGCTTCATCCAATTGATCATCCAAGTTCGTGGCGGCCACAAACAATCCGGGTGAATCAAATTCATCAAGCAATTGCAAAAACGAATTTACCACTCGCTTGATCTCACCAAGCTCTTGGTCTGATCGACGAGAACGTGCCAGAGAATCGGCTTCATCCACAAATAACACACACGGTGTTTGCCGAGCTGAATCGAAAATAGAACGCAAGTTGACGGCAGTTTCGCCAAGATAGGAGGATACAACTGCATCAAAACGCACCTTGATCAGCGGCAGTCCGGTATTCCACGCCAAACGCTCTGCACCCATGGTTTTCCCACATCCTGGTGGGCCATACAACAGGATTTTCCTGCGTGGCTGAAACCCGAATTTGGCTAATCTCTCCCTAGCTGCAAACTCCTTTTCAATTCGTTGAAATCGCTCTTCCGTATCAGGTGCCAACACCATATGATGCTTCAGCCGTTCAAAAGGAACGTGCGTAGCCAGTGGCGTCTGTGATCGCTTGCTCTTGGGGAATTCCGTGAGACCCGCACCCATCATCGGAACGACGCGAGATGTTGACGCATGTGTGTTAGAAGCAGAGGACAAGATCGTATCCAACTCTTTAGATAACGTCGTGTGCCCCTTCTTGATTTCCTCGTCAATGATGATTCGCGCAACTTTGCGTACATCATCGTCACTACCAGAAGATATCGATCGAAACAATCGTTTTAGCAAGGTCGAGTTCATGGATCGCCCATCCTTTCCCACAGTATCATCGTGATGGACTGTTTTACGATCAGCATACTCTAATCCGGATCTGATTGCATCTTGTAAATGCCTCATCACCGAGTTATTCATTCTGCTGTCAAGGCGTAACAAACGCAGTAAGTACGCTAGCGGCGATACTCGGCAAATTCTTTCGTATGCTCCACTGCCTTCTGCTTTTATTCATTTTCAATAAGCCTCGCTACCGCTACCTTAATCAAAGCCTGATCGCACCCCTATCGATCGCATTCGCTTTGCCAGCCCTGCTCTCATAGCCCTAGCATAAATTGCGTGATCAAATCATGCATTCCCGGCAGCACCTCATGACCAAAGTCCGGAAAAATCTCAAGCTGCTTGGAGGCGTTGATTTTATTGTAGGCGGCAAATTGGGCTGATGGCGGACATATTTCATCCATCAGTCCTACGCCAAACAGCACGTCGCCGCGGATGCGATTGGCAAGGTGTTGGACGTCAATGTAGCCAAGGCGCGTGAACACCTCCTCTTCCCGTTTGTGCTGCGGATCATGGCGACGAAAGTAGTCCCGAAGCTCTTCGTAGGCATTTTTGTCGAAATCCATGTCCCACACGCGCCTGTAATCGCTCAAAAACGGGTACACGGGGGCCAAGCGCTTAATACGAGGCTCAAGTGCCGCGCAGGCGATTGTCAATCCCCCGCCTTGCGACCACCCCGTCGCTCCTACCCGATTTGCGTCCACCTCCGGCAACGCCATGACAATGTTGGCAAGTTGTGCGGCATCTAAAAAAATCTGGCGAAATAACAGTTCATCTTCGTGATCATCAAGTCCGCGAATGATATGCCCACGCAAGGTGGTGCCTTTCACGCCACCCGTGTCCTCCGATAACCCGCCCTGTCCGCGCGCGTCCATGGCGATCACCGACCAGCCAAGCGATACGTGCGCTAATTTTTCTGACCAGCTGCCTGCGCTGCCCGCATAGCCGTGAAATTGCAGTAAAGCAGGATGAGGCTCTGATACATTGTTCGGACGAAGGTACATCGCATGGATGCGCGCCTGACGCACACCCGTAAAATACAGATCGAAACAATCCGCATTGGGCACAGTAAAAGAACTGGGAATCAACTCAACTTCCGGCTTCACCGCCTGCATTTCCGCGAGTGCACGACTCCAATACGCGTCAAAATCCGCAGGACGCGGGTTACTCCCTTGGTACTGTTGCAATTGCGTAAGTGGCATATCAAGAATTGGCATCTTGGCCTTCCTTTCCATTACGTTGTATGTTCAATTTGTTGAATGATTTTTTCAAGCAAGCGCTGGCAGCCGACATTGACAAGTTGGTACACTTGCTCAAAATTGCCACTGTAGTAGGGATCCGGCACGTTCTTATCCGGCACTTCCGCGACCAGATCAAGCAAGCGAAACACCTTGGAGCCTAGCTCGGCACCTAGTCGTTGCAACCCTTGCATATTTTCGTCATCCATCGCTACAATATAGTCAAAATTCCGCAGATCTGCACGTTGAATTTGTCGACTGCGAATCGATTCGTGAGCAATGCCGTGCGTAGTCAACACTTCGAGAGTGCCGCGATGTGGCCGTGCGCCTACGTGCCAGTCACTTAGTCCCGCAGAGTCAATTTCAATTCGTTGTGCAAGCCCCCGTTCCTGCACCATTTGGCGAAAAACTGCCTCCGCCATTGGCGATCGGCAAATATTGCCGAGACACAAAAACAACACTCTCACCTATTCATCCACCGACCCTTCAGTTATTATTGATTCTAATACAATTCCTACTGTTTATGTTCGATAGCCTGCGGTATAGTAATCATAAAAATTACAAGAAGGAGATCTACCATTGACGCAAAAACCAGTACCTGTTTATTGGAACACGCTCATGCATCAGCAATGGACACTCCACCTCGCCGCAACAGACATCGGTCTTTGCTGCATCACGCTACCAAATGAGACATTTGAAACAATGAATCAATGGATACAAAAGCACGTGCATGGTGCAGTTTTGTCTCATGATCCGATAAAAGTAGAGCCATATCAGCGTGAAATAGACGAATATTTAAGTGGACAACGTCAAATATTCACCTGCCCGCTTGACTTCCGTGGAACACCGTTTCAAGTTCAAGTGTGGCAGGCCTTGATGCAAATTCCATTTGGTATGGTCAAAAGTTATTCCGACGTGGCCGCGCAAATCGGACATCCCACCGCCGTACGGGCGGTAGGAGCAGCAAACGGTGCAAATCCGATCCCGATCATCGTCCCCTGTCACCGTGTGATTGGCAAAAATGGAACGCTTACTGGCTACCGTGGCGGCATCGACATTAAAACCGCCCTACTCAAACTAGAGGGGCTTGCAACATTGCCACACCATGATGCGGAATTACATAGCAGGAGGGACATTGTGTGTTACACGCCCTAGTGACTGGGGTACTGTTAGGTTTAGCCTCGGGGCTTACGCCAGGACCGTTGCAAGCGCTAGTGATTTCCCAAAGCGCACAACACGGTTGGCGACGCGGGGTGCTAGTATCATTCGCGCCGCTGATCACCGATACCTTCATCGTGGTAGCAACGGTGTGGCTGTTCAGTCACGTCCCCACGTGGGTGTTGCATGGCATGACCGTAATCGGTGCCATCATGATCGCTTACATCGCACTTGACACGTGGCGTGCGTCACGTGCACACGCGACGCACAGCATCCAATCCACCAACGTCTCCCATGATAGCAAAGGATTATGGCACGCCGTGTTAGTGAACATTATCAACCCGCACGCTTGGCTGTTCTGGGTGGTTGTTGGCTCCCCCATCACCGTCCGTTTTGCCAAAACATCCGTAGCCGAAGCACTTGTATTCATCCTTAGCTTTTATGTCTTACTTGTCGGCATCAAAGTAGTGCTATCTGTCGGCGTGGATCGTGGTCTATCTTTGACAGGCGGAAAGGGACGAGTATGGGTGTTACGAGGAACTGCCGTATCGCTTGTGATACTTGCCATCGCGATGGGTATCACCGGCATCGTACAACTTTTTCCTTAACTGACGACTAGAGAGCGAACTGAGCCGCATACAACTTTTGGTACAACACGCTTGTCGTCAGCAGATTGTCGTGCGTGCCTTGTGCAACAATCGCCCCCCCTTGGAGCACCACAATGTTGTCAGCATTCAAAATGGTAGACAACCGATGCGCAATCACAATCGCTGTCCGTCCCTCCATCAACACCGCGAGAGCCGCTTGAATCTGCCGCTCAACGAGCGTATCGAGCGCACTCGTCGCCTCGTCGAGCAGTACGATGCGCGGTGCCCGCAGTAACACGCGAGCAATTGCTAGGCGTTGCCGCTCACCGCCAGACAAGCGGTAACCACGTTCACCAACTACCGTGTCATACCCTTCCGGTAGCAAGGCAATCATCTCGTGAATCTGCGCTGCCCGACACGCCACCTCAATATTTTGCATCGTCGCATTAGGCATAGCAAACCGCATATTGTTGAGTATGGTGTCGTGAAAAAAGAACGGCTCTTGAGGGACGAGACCCATTTGACCACGCAGTGATGCGAGTGTCAACGATTTGGTATCGTGGTCGTCAATAAGGATGCGCCCAAAAAGCGGATCTGCAAAGCGCGGAATAAGATTAAGTAGCGTGGATTTCCCGGCCCCGCTTGGCCCCACGATGGCGACCGTTTGGCCCGGCTCAATCGTGAGATTAATATGCTGCAACACCAGCGTAGGATCGTCGTTGGCCGATTTTCTATAGGCAAAAGATACATCTTCTAAGCGAATTAGACCCGCCGCACCGCGTGGTGTCATCACCACGGAACCATCCTGAACCTCTGGCTCAATATCAAGCACCGCGAAAATTCGGCGAAATAACGCAATGGAGTAGCGCGGGTCCTATGGAAGAGAACATGCCGATCCACATGAACAACCAGCGTCCAGCCACGGATTGGCGCACCTGCAAATCGCGCAGTTCCAGATTCACATGCGAAAACTTGTCAGTCTCTTCTGGTTCGCGACTAAAAATGCGCGTCAACAACGCCCCGCTGACGCCAAACTGTTCACTCAGTTGAACGGTCATCGTCGATAGTTTCTGTTGAATCAATCCTTGCAATTTCTGCCGCACCCCGCCCACGCGCTGCGTGGGCAACACAAAGCCAGGGACAACGACCAAGGAGAGATCG
>JAJZCJ010000184.1 GCA_021846145.1 Bacillota bacterium | reverse complement strand
TTTCGGACACTGCCGTCAAATCATTGGTCGCTCGAGCCATCAAGTCACCTGTCCGATTTTTCTCAAAAAAGGTGGGCGTCATGCTTAAAAAATGTTTCATTAAGCGAGTCCTAAGCGTACGTTGCAGCACATTGGCACCACCAAACAACTGATACTGCCAAATGAATCCAAATATATAGCTGATCACAATCAATACAAAGTAAATTCCAACCGTCCAAAGCAATGAAGCATGCGTCAATGTGCCCTTATTTATGCTATCAATCACATACCCGATCATCGCAGGAGGGATGACCTCCACAAAGTTCAGAATAATAAGCAGGATCAATGCAATTAGATAGCGAGTTTTATACTCCTTAAAAAACCATCCGAGTTTTTTTAATACTGTAAACATATAGAAAGTGCACCCCCAAAAGAAAAAGGCATACCGTCTCTACGATATACCCCTTCAAATAACAAATGTACCATTAGATTATCTAGCGGTCAATCGCCATATCACACTGAGGAAATCACCAAATAAGTGCGGAACCAGCAAGCCGACATTCATTAGTTCATCCCCACCATATTGATTCGTAGTATCCACGAGTTGGTAAGTATATGATGCATTTAACCCTTTTAAACGCAGTCGTGAAGTAGGTGGGTTGGGTACTGATAAAATTTGAATATAAAACACCACCGCCTCCAATTGATCAGGATGGACATACATCCATGCAGCAACGTTACTTTGATAAGGATTAATCAACCTGAACAAGTGGCCAAACTGTACGATAGGCCGAATCTCCTTATAATATTGCACCTGCTCGCGAACCACATCTACATCCTTTTCTGTCAATTGGGCGAGATCTAATTCATAGCCTAAATTACCGGACATGGCGACATGCCCTCTTGTCGCAATATTGGTGACGCGCCCAGTCTGATGATTGGGGGTAGCAGATACATGTGCACCCATTGTGATTGCTGGATATACCAAACTCGTACCATATTGAATGAACAGTCTAGATATCGCATCAGTATTGTCACTCGTCCAAGTCTGGGGCATGTAAAACAACATACCGGGATCAAAACGACCGCCTCCACCTGAACAACTTTCAAAAAGAATATGAGGAAAATCACTCGTTATACTTTCCATCAATGCGTATAACCCAAGTATATACCGATGCGCCGTTTCACGCTGACGCGCTGGCGACAGCAACGGGCTGCTAATTTCTGTCATGTGTCGATTCATATCCCATTTTACATAACGAATGGGTGCGCTAGACAAAATCTCATGCAACCGTTGATGCAAATAATCCACTACTTCACGGCGTGTCAAATCCAGCACCAGTTGATGGCGACCGAGGGATCGGGAGTGATCTGGCACATGCAAACACCAATCTGGATGGGCGCGATACAGTTCACTGTCCGGAGAGACCATCTCAGGTTCCATCCACAACCCGAACCCCATCTCCATCTTTTCAATCTCATTTACAAAATCAGCTAGTCCCTTGGGGAACTTGTTTCTGTTTACATACCAATCTCCTAGGGAACGTTTATCATCATGGCGATCTCCAAACCAACCATCATCAAGCACAAATAATTCAATGCCCATATTCGCACCCAGCTTTGCCAGTGACAAAAGCTGATCAGCATGAAAGTCAAAGTAGGTAGCTTCCCAATTGTTCATGAGAATCGGTCGCACTCGATCACGGTATACCCCACGCACCAAGTGATGACGCCACAGTTCATGGAAAGTGCGGGACATACCGCCAAGTCCATCATCTGCATAGACCATGACCGCTTCGGGAGTCTGAAACGTGTCCCCCGCTTCCAATAACCAAGCAAATTCGAATGGATTAATACCTAATTGCACACGCACAGTCTGGAATTGATCGACCTCAGCAAGTGCCAGAAAGTTACCGCTATAAATAAGGCTATAACCAAATACCTCACCATTTGTCTCAGTTGCGTCCTTTTCTAACAAAGCAAAAAAAGGATTGTGCTGATGACTGCTCGCCCCACGACGGCTTTCCACGGATTGAATGCCCGCACGCAAAATTGTTTTTGAAATCGCCCGTTCCCGTCCCCAGGCACCCGGGAGATGAAGAAACTCATAGTGCGACGATGCAAAATCCATACTGAGTGACATCACTCTCTCTAATTGAATGGGCGTTTCTCCAGCATTAAAAAACCGTACGGAACGAGCGATCACATTCAATTCGTTAAACACCGTATAGACCAAGGTGACCTGCAGCGACAGAACCGCATCCAGCAGATCAATTTCCAGCGAATCTGCTGCTTCATCTTGCTCGACATAGGTAGCAGGTAGCCCAATAAGCGATTTTTTCCCATGATACAGACGATGGCTAAGATATTTCAGTTCTGACACACTGGTGCCATTTTCAAGTCTTACCTCATAAGCAGGTGATCGAAAATCAGTATGTCCATACGCAGGATACTCCTGAGCCAATGTGTCTAGTGATAGATAGGAACCGGGTTGATCCAATTGGGTCGAAAAAGGACGCTCAGGGAGGGGTAATGGTAACAGTATATGCACGTTGTGCAAACGCTTCCCCCAATACAAGTGTGCCAGGTGATTAGATGGCAACACCTGTATCACATAACTTGCATCGTGAGCTTGCAGGTGAAAAATCATCTGTTTATCATCAACCATAATACCCATTTGTTGTAGCATCCTCCTCCTGTTTAGATCACTGGGTCATTGGCGGGAACCACCCGCACCGTCACTGACTGTGCATTTACTCCTTGTGCATGCGCCGTCACCTGAATGATCCCTGGCGTATGTTTCGATTTGACAAATACCGCTATGCGCCCCCCCTCAAGAGCGACCGGATTCTCCCCGACCAACTCTCCTGGGCCGGTAATCTGAAACTGAATTACGCGATTGGCATATGGGGTAAATGTTCCATTTTGATCAAGACCGAAAACCGTCAGTTGCGTCATATCGGATCCATCAGCATCAAGTTGTTCGTGATCGATTATTAATTCCAACTGCGTTACCCCCTTTGGAGTCTGCAGTTCCTTGATAATCACAGACTTACCATCTCTATATCCGATGGCCCGATATTCACCTACAAATTTATAGGGACGTTGTTCAAAGCGAAAAGGGGGATGCACCAAATGGGGGTATTCCTCAAACAGCGGTGTTCTCCTGCCGAGAGATTCTCCATTTACGAACAGTTCCACTTCATCACAATTTGAAAATAGAATAAGCGGTGCAACCAAGTCTTTAGGATAGAATTCTTTATGCACATTGTCTTGCGCGATGATTTCAGTATGTTCCGGACTCCCATGAACCACATAGCTTGCAAATTCCAAAACCAGTTGCTGATCTGGGGACAGTTGACTTTTATAAAAATGACCTGCAAATTTTGGTTTCCGAAACATATCCATGACACCATGAAAACACACGTTACTTCCCGATCCAAAATTACTATCTGTGTTATAGTCAAACGCACACCAACCAGATGCACCGATAATATCTTCTCTGCCTAACACTTCATTAATGATGCCCGCGTGATAAAGCGCATGCTTGAGTAACCTATTTTCTTCATCACTTGATTTGGCGGGGTACATGTGTCCTGCAAATTCAGTCACAAGCTGCGGGGAATGCGCTGTTGGCAAAACACCCATGGAAAAATCATTATATGTAAACACATCCTCTAGCCATTCGCTGTCCCTAAAATTACGCACTCCTCCGGTCAGGCGATGGGGGTCGAGTGCCTTGGCCAAAGCGTTACTTTTGTGATAAAAATCTTGATTATCAGGTGATTCATTAATACGCACACCCCACATAAATACGCAGGTATGGTTGCGATCCCGCATGATCATATCGTGCAGATGTTCAAGCGCTAATTTCTGCCACTCACTGTCACCAATGTGTTGCCAACCGGGCAATTCAGTAAAAACAAGTAGTCCCAATTCGTCACAAGCATCAAGAAATACCGGATCCTGAGGATAATGAGATGTTCGCACATAATTTACACCTAATTCATTTTTCAGAATTTCAGCATCTTTCCGTTGTAAACGCTTAGGCGCCGCATTGCCAATATAGGGAAACATTTGATGGCGATTCAGTCCCAACAATTTCACACGTTGACTATTTACTAGCAGATAGCCCGCCTGTACCGAGATCGTACGAATACCGAAATCAAACTGAACATCATCCCGATAAACAGCAGCATCTGTTGAATGCATGACTACTCGTACCTGATACAGGTGCGGATCTTCTAAAGACCATGGTTTTGGGTCTGCTATCGCCATATCGATCATCATTGACGCTTGTCCACACGCTGGCACATGTAGACTCGGCAAAGAAAGATGATGTAGATTCCCACTACGTGATTCTAGCCTCAGTTCCACTGTGGCGTCCTTACCATGATCAGTATCATTACGCAAAATCAGTTCACCTTTTACTCTGGCAATGGTATCTGTCAGTTGTTCTGTATACAGATAGATGTCGTCAATTCGCAAAGGAGATACCACCGCTAAGAAAACAGAACGATAGATCCCCCCGAAAAGCAAGTAATCCACCTCATTGCCTTCAGGAGGAATATCCGCATGTGAAGTCGAGTCAAGATGCACAAGCACTTCATTATCATGACCAAAAATGACGAACTCTGTAATATCTAAGATAAATGAGGTGTATCCACCTTTATGAGTGCCCACTTTTTGCTGATTAATGTATACCTCTGCCACTGTCATGGCTCCATCAAAGGTGAGATGAATGCGATTGCCAATGTATTTTTCACCAATATTGAATGTTTTTCGATAGAGAGAATGAAATTGATAACTTGAAACAGCGAAATCACTGTGTGGAAGAATCACATTGCTATGGGGAAGTGTAATGGCATCCCAAGATTGCTCATTGAAGTTTCCCAAATCAAACTCTTTACTCAACCTCGAAAACTGCCAATTTTGATTAAAATTAAATATTTTCCGATACCCTAAGTAAGGACGTTGCATATGCATAAAAAGCACCCCTTTTTCCTTATCATAACTTTGCAACGGACTCCCGAATCATAAGCTGTGTGTGAAGCGTCAATTTATTATTCGCTGAATTACCATCCAACTTATCCATCAACAAATTGATCAATCCCTGACCAATCTGGCGTTTAGGAACGTGCACAGTCGTCAACGATGGCGATATATAACTCGATATATCTACATCATCAAACCCTGTAACTGATACATCCTCCGGCACACGAATCCCAGCCTCAATCAGCGCTTTGATTGCACCAATCGCCAAGAGATCATTGGTGGCCGCGATAGCAGTAAAAGATACGGAACTATTTAATATTTCCTTCATTTTCGCATATCCAGAAGCTAACGTATCATCCCACCGTTTACACATGACGACCATGTTTGAATCTAGCACTTGGCGATGAGTATCCAATGCATGCTTATATCCTTGAAAACGTGGATTTTCATCTGGTGATATGAATTCGTAACTAAGAAACAAGATTTTCCGATGACCATTTTGCAGCAAATAAGACACTGCTGTCTCCATCGCTTGTTTCATGTCAATAAATACATGGGAAATTGGTGACTCTCCTGCATAATCCCAATAGACCACAGTTGGTAGTTCCTCTGGTATCGGGGAGAATTTCATCAATTTCATCAGTTCCGCTGGAGATAAGATGATGAGTCCATCAAACATGGATTCACGAATGGCACGCTTATAGTCATATTGTCCAAAATTGGCGTTAAACAGCGAAAATGAGTACCCATTATCGTACGCAGATTCCTCAATGCCTAGCAAAATTTCATTATAAAATGGATTGGCAATACTATGCGTCACACATGCAATCTGTGACGATTTTTGCGAGCGAAGCATATTGGCAATCCGATTGGGAACGTAGTTCAACTCATTGACTGCTTTCATGATTCGCATCCGCACGTCTGACGAAACATACCCATTATTGTTAATCACCCGTGATACAGTAGAGGGAGATACACCTACTCGTTTTGCAATATCATTTCTTGTCACCATAAATTTTACCTCACCACTTTTTACCGATTATAGCCACTCATGATGCCAGAAATAAAGTTTCTGCGCAGCGCCAAGAACAAAATCAACATGGGAATAGTAGCGATAGAAGCTCCTAGCATAATCATTCCATAGTTAGGTTGCGTCTGTGTGCCCATTAACGTGCTGAGTGCAACCGGTATCGTATAACTAGTAGAATCATTCAGAATAACCAATGGCCACAACAAGTTAGTCCAAGAAGCCAGAAAAGTAATGATTCCTAACGCAGATAATGAAGGTCGTGAGAGCGGCATCACAATTCGCCAAAAAATACCGCCTTCTTTGAGTCCATCAATGCGTGCTGCCTCTAAAAGCTCATTGGGAAAGGACAGGAACGTTTGCCGCATCAAATAAACACCAAAAATACTCACTGTCGCAGGCAAAATAATAGCCCAATAGGTATTGACAAGACCAAGGTGACTGACAAGGATGAACAAAGGAATTAATGTCACTTGCGGCGGAATCATTAGGGCTCCTAGAATGAGCTGAAAAAGCGGCTTAGATAACTTAAAATGATATTTAGCAAAAGCATAGCCAGCCATTGATGCACTAATCAGC
>JAJZCJ010000183.1 GCA_021846145.1 Bacillota bacterium | reverse complement strand
TCCTCAGATACTCCCACGCATATCGAACTTTATAAGGCCTTTCAAGAAATCGGCGGAATTGTGCATACTCATTCACCCTGGGCGACAAGTTTCGCTCAGGCTGGCATGTTCATTCCACCACTTGGCACTACTCACGCCGATTATTTTTATGGGGAGGTGCCTTGTACAAGAGAGATGACGATTGATGAAATCAATGGTCAATACGAGGTGGAAACGGGAAAAGTTATTATCGAGACATTCAAGGGTATGAACCCGAATGCTGTTCCTGGAGTCTTGGTGCATAGTCATGGCTCATTTAATTGGGGACAGGATCCGGCGACAGCTGTACACAATGCGGTGGTGTTGGAGGAAATTGCACAAATTGCTTACCATAGTCTGCAATTGAATAAAAACTTGAGAAGTATGGAGCCAGCACTATTAAATAAACATTTTTTGCGTAAGCACGGAACTAACGCGTATTATGGACAGAGAACGTAATCATTGATGAAATAATAGGTTGTGATCGAAGTGGAGCTGTTATCCAATTTATTGAATGAAGAGTTACATTGTGATTGTGGCGTTGAACACTCTATTCCGATTGAAGTGATCCAAATTAGCGATGACATTATCCCTGAGTTGGCTCAATATCTGACCCACAAAAAATTGCTGCGGGTTTTGTTGGTGGCGGATCAAAACACTTGGAGTGTATTGGGGCAAGAAGTTGCTGAATCTCTAACTGAATTTAAGATGAGCACATGCATTTTTCCGGGTCAGCCAAAATTATTGCCGACTGAATCTGCGCTTGACAAAGTGATCGACATTATCGATGTTTCTGACATACAAGTGGTTTTGGCGGTCGGAAGTGGTGTCATTAATGACTTAGTAAGGTATGCGACTCATTTGCAGAAAATTCCTTATATATCGCTACCTACGGCTCCTTCCATGGATGGTTATGCATCTAATGTTGCTCCTTTACATATTTCAGGCATGAAAATAACGAAATCTGCGCATACTCCAATTGCCATTTTTGCGTCAATAAAGGTGCTCTATCATTCACCGATTGAAATGATTCAGTCAGGATTTGGGGATCTTGCCGGAAAGGCGATTTCAATAGTAGACTGGAAACTATCACATCTTGTCAATGATGAGTATTTTTGTAATGAAGCCTGTCAGTTAGTGCTTGTACCTGTTGTCTATTGCATTGAAAATGCAAACAAGATCATCGAACGGGATCCAAACGCAATCACTAATTTGTTCATAGGTCTTATTAATGCTGGACTCGCAATGGCGATGGTGGGAAATTCCAGACCTGCAAGTGGAAGCGAACATCTTTGCTCGCATTTTTGGGATTTTCTCAGGCATAAAAGTGATCAATCTTTGCATTCTCATGGCGTGCAAGTGGGGTATGCCACCCACTGGATGATGAAATTTTATATAGAGACTTTAAAAATAGAAAATTATCAGGAATTAAATGGCTTGCACATAGGTTCCAAACAATATGAATGGATGCAAGAGTTTTACGGTCAAAGTGCTGATGCGATCATTCAAGCACAAATGAATAAAGTGAATCAATTAGATCACATTGGGGATCGCAATAATAGCCACAAGATCACTAAAATTAAGGAGAATTTAGCCTATGAGGCCAATCTTTTCGATCGTCTTGCTGATGCCCTGAAAACGGTTGGCATTCCGGATGAAATTGGATTTTTAGGTCTTGATAAGGACACCTTAAGGCTCACTTTTTTACATGCTTTTGAACTCAGAGAACGTTATACAATCTTTGATTTTTTAATAGAACAAAATTTATTGCCAAAATTTATAGAAAAAATATTGCAAACTGACCTGCAGGAGATTGAGGTTTGATTGACGATTTGATGTGGCTGGGGACAGATGATAATGTGCAGAATTGAAGAAATTGATGTTTATGGTTATTCGGGAATCAAGTTGGTTAATGATCAGTTGGAGGCGTGGCTTGTTCCTGCGTGGGGAAGCAACTTGATTCGTCTTAAACTGCGTGAGTCAGATACCGAATTGTTGAGAAATCCAAGTTCATTGAATGAGTATATGGAACAACCAATACTCTATGGCATACCGATTCTTTTTCCGCCCAACCGAATTGCGAATGGGACTTTTTCATACTATCAATCTACTTATCACTTTGATGTCAATGAACCTGATAGAAACAATCATTTGCATGGGTTTGTATTCAATCGTCCTTGGCAGCTATTATCTGCTGAGGTACACGAGAATCGGATTGAAGTGAGGACTGTGTTTGACTCGACATTACATCCTGATGTGGTGAGGCAGTTTCCGCATCCATTTACGATTATGATGTACTATGAACTGGAAGGTTCAAGATTATCGATGAACGCGACAATCGTTAATCACGGGACCACACCCTTTCCGTGGGGATTTGGCTATCATACAACATTCACCATACCGATTCGCTCCATCGTTGACGACAGCGGAGGAAGCACGTTGTATGCTCCCGTAAGCCATCAGTGGGAACTTACAGAGCAATTTGTGCCAACCGGCAGATTAATGGCGTCTCCGCTTGTAACGGCGCTAAATAAGGGGATTTGTCCTTCAGACTACGCTTTGGATGACGTGTTTTTGTCATCGGTGACTGGCGATGTAAACATGGCAATTTTGGAAGATGGCGTGAATGGTGTCGTATTAAAATACACATGTGATCCTCAATTCACCCAGTGGGTGATTTATAACGATGATGGTCGTCAGGGGTATGTGAGCATTGAACCTTATACATGGGTGACGAATGCTCCTAATCTATCGCTTCCTCATTCGCTTACTGGATTGAGGGTTTTGAACCCTGGTGAAAAAGTCATACTGCATAGCAGTATTGAAGTCGGACGGAGGGAAAAATAGTGAAAAACATTCGGTGGGGTATTCTTGGGACAGCGCGCATTGCGGATGAGCAACTGATCCCTGCTCTGAAGATGACGCCAGGCGCGGAACTAATTGCAGTGGCAAGCAGGAACTACGAAAAAGGCGTAGCCTTTGGCGAAAAACATAACATACCCAGGATATATGACGACTATGAAACGTTGTTGCAGGATGTAGACGTGGATGCGGTGTACATCCCTTTGCCGAATCATTTACATGCAGAATGGACGATCAAAGCGGCTCGCCACGGAAAACATGTGCTCTGTGAAAAACCTGCAGCATTAACTGCACCGCAGGCAGAAGAGATGATCCAAATCTGCGAAGATAATCATGTGCTATTCATGGAAGCCTTTATGTATCAATTTCATCCGCAATGGAAGCGTCTAAAAGAATTGATAGATAACAGGGAGATTGGCGATATCCAACTGATCAATGCGAGTTTTTCGTTTTTGCTGGAAGCTAGGGAGGATATACGGCTTCACACTGATATGGGGGGAGGATCGCTGTACGATCTAGGGTGCTATTGTACACATTCTATTGGATTGATCGCGAATAGCGATTGGGTTCAATGTTTTGCAAATGCGACGCATCGCCAAGGAGTAGATGGTTCCACAACCGCCACAATGAAATTTAAAAATGGAATCGTGGCTCATTTTGATTGTTCGTTTCAGGTACCTTACCGCCAACGTGTTGAGGTGTGCGGAAGCGAAGGATCAATGGTGATCTCATACCCGTTTCGCGCGGATATGGGAATTCCTAAATTAATTGTATCTGGGCGAAATGGTGTCTATGAAGAAACATTTGAAGATGTGAATGTGTATAAGTTGCAACTCGAACATTTTCAAACGTGTATTCTTGAACAGTCTCTGCCTCACGTTAGTAAAGTTCAGACCATCAACAACATGAAAATGATTGATGAGTTATATCGTTCGTCAAGAACATAAGTCGAAGAGTTGGGGAAAAAGGGGTGTGGTGAAAACAATGCGAGTCATTCGCAAGGATATGCAAACCACCACGACATGGTCCAGTGGAACGACAACAGAATTGGCAATCTATCCGGTGGATGCAAAATATACTAAACGTAATTTTAAATGGCGAATCAGTACTGCGACTGTAAATAACGAGACATCCATTTTCACCATGTTGCCGGGGATATGGAGAATATTGATGGTCGTTGAAGGTGATTTATATCTTGAACACACTGGGCATCACAATGTGCATCTGGCTCCTTTTGAACAGGATCAGTTTTCAGGGGAATGGGAGACAAAAAGCAGGGGGAAGGCAACGGATTTCAATGTGATGTTGGCCGAAGGTTACGTTGCGAATCTACGTCTACTTACGTACGCTGCTACAGAAGATCGTCAAATGATAGTGCAAAAAACGGAATACATAAATGAATCGTTTGAAATATTTTACAATATTAACGGAAAGCTTAAAATTGAGGGATTGATGCTAAATACTGTTCTAGGGCAAGGAGAAATGTTAATCGTAAATCGCAATCAATTGCCTGAAGAATTATACCTAGTTTTTCACAATGCTGGTCATGAGCCAATCCATGTAATTAACGCAACGATAGAACGGCGATCCTGAAATTTACCGTTAACAGCTAAATTTGCTGTAGATTTAACAATTGTATGGCTTGAAGTACATCGCCAACGTCCCAAACTGGAATAATCCAAGGCGGCATCTTGATCGCTGTTGTCGGTTTCATTCGCACCGACACCAAGGGATTTCGCAGCCAAATGGCGTGAATTCCACTGCGGTTTGCGCCTATTACGTCGTTATCCCAACTATTGCCCACCATGACGGCTTGTTCTGGGGTGATTGCTAGGGCACTACGCACGATGTCAAATACTTTAGGGTTTGGTTTTTGTGGTTTATCATGAGTCAACTCAGACTGCGTTGCATAGATAAAGGCAAAATAATCGGCGATGCCTAATCTGTCTAACATTCTGCGTGCGGCAATACTATCACTCGTTGCGGTATTGCTCAATACCGCTTGTATATATCCTAAATCAGCAAGTTGCTTGAGCATGACTACTACATCAGGGCGTAGTTGTATTTCCATGCACTGATCGAGTGGTTGCAGATCTTGTCCTCCTGCAGGAGGCGTTACGAGAGTATCCCCCAAATCCCAAATCACATGAGTAATCAAGCACATTCATCCATTCATAAGAAATTCTTTTGCAAGGTAATACCCCATCGCAGAGAAAATCTGCGGTACTTGGCCATCTTTAATCATATGTCCAAATGTATCAAATGGAATCAGACGTACGATGATGTCTTCCGTGCGATCCAGATGTTGGGTTCCCACTGGTACTGCATTTAAAAAGAGATAGGTGTTTACCTTATTGTTTGACGATGCGGGATTGGGGGAGAATTCTCCGAGTAAAATGGGTGGCTCATTGGAGCGATAACCTGTCTCTTCTGCGACTTCGCGAATGATTGCAGTTTGTGGATGCTCTTCATCATCCACCATGCCACCAGGTGTTTCCATCACAAAATCCCCAATCCCATGCCGATATTGGACGACTAACACCAGTTCCATCGTGGGCGTCAAAACAATCGCGTTCACCCAATTTGGGTACTCGCTAATGTATGTATCGATTTCAATTCCATTGGGAAGTAAACAGCGATCCTGTCGGATACGATGATAGGGATAGTTTTGCACAACATAGTGACTTGATAACACTTTCCATTTTTGCATCTGTCTAGGCACACCAATTTGCACCATGCACCACCTCTTTCAAGCAGGCTTTTGTCACCCACATCATTGTACTACTGCTTGTTGCACGGAAGTGGCGTTGCGGCGCGCATGTGCTTCTGGAACCACCGCATAGTAAAAAAGAAATCCCGTCATCCCGACGAACAGACTGATTACCCCCATGCCCCAAGCTGGCATTACAGCACTAAGCGCCACACCGCCTGATGACAACACGCGAGCTAAACTAAACGCCATGCCGTTGACCGCCACGTAGGAACTTCGTGCGTGCTCCGGCGCAATATCGCCGAGATAGGCTTGTCGGATTGGAACCCCCGATACTTCTCCGATTGTCGCAAACAGCATGGCAATAAATAAAATCAGCGGCGTACTACTATAGGACATCACGCTGTAACCTACTGTATTTAACGTGATGCCAAAAAACAATACCCATTTATCTGGGTAACGTTTGATCCACCTGGCAGCAAGTGCGGCGAGTAGTACAACAAGCACCGTGTTTTCTGTTTGCAAAAAACCGATCATTTTTATCCCGTCGACTTGTAGTGAATGACCCGCTAGCGAGAATAAGGACTGGGTTTGCACCGTTTTTGCGAGGTGAATGCCAATGCCGTTTGTCAATTGAAACTCCACCGACATGACGAGCGTACCAGCCACAAAATAGAACATGAATGCCTTGTCCTTAAGTACACCAAGATAATTGTGGATGAGTGCACGGACGATGTGTTGTTGTGGATCATGATGATGCTGTGGTGGCTGAAATGTTTCTTGAATAAAGAAAATCGTCACGAGCAGCGATCCTAATACCACTATTGCCATCACGGTAAAGAGTTCAAATCGGTAGGACTCGAACAGCAGTGCACCAATGCTGGCACCAATCGCTAACGTGAGATTGGTTAGCCAATAAAAAATCGAGTACATCAATTGGCGATTCTCGGCTGTGGTCACGTCGAGAAGCATCGCTTCATCTGCCGGACCATACACTCCC
>JAJZCJ010000182.1 GCA_021846145.1 Bacillota bacterium | reverse complement strand
TGTTTTTGCTCCACGTCCAATCTTTTTTGCTCCACGTCCAATCTTTGTTGCTCCATGTCCAATCTTTGTTGCTCCAACGTTGACTCGCGCAGTTCAATCGACCTCGCTCTGGACATCTCATCGAGCACCACTTTACGTCGTTGCTCGTACGCGATCCAACTCTCTGCGTCCTGACTTACTTCTTCCCACTGGACAAACGCTTGTTTCATGGCTTCGTCTTGCATCGCGATTTCCTCCAATCGATCTCGAATGTCCTCATGTTCCTCCGCCTCTAACAGCAACAACCACCGTACCAAATGGTTTTCTTCGGGACTAGCTTCGCCTTTTTCCCATTGATCCATGAGTTTTGGCAATTCCATAAAATGCACTTCTAACACGTCAGTTAACAGAAAGTTTTCCTCATCTTCCCGCACATGAAACGTCGTATGGTACCGTTTCGTCGATAAGAGATAGCGAAAATTCACGATATTGATCGTAATGGTGGGCGCTAATTCTTGGTATATCATGCCTGCTTTCATCTGATTGGCGTACACCTTTGACCAATAGAAAAGCGTTCGGCGATCCATGTCATGGTAATTCGCCAGTTGTATTTCCACATTGATATACGACCCTTGTGCGGTTTTCGCTAAAATGTCTAAGATGGATTTTTTATCGTCTTCGTGTTCCCGTCCCTGCTCTGTATTCTGAAGCGTCAGCCACATGATCCGTTCCTTGGCAGGCGGTTGTAACGCGGCATTTAAAAATGCCATCAAAATCGGCTCATTCCCCGATTTGCCAAACACTTTCTTAAACGCATAATCAATCATTAAATTCATCAGTCTTGCCACGGTCGCCTACCTCCTCTTCCTTTTATTTTAGCACGACACGTTCGTTTGTCGAACACTCACTTTCGTTGTTGCTCGCACTCCAATCAATCACAAATGTAACCACAACCGGATTCAGGCAAATAGCCTTTTTATATTTTTGTGTAAAAAGGGATTTTACTGTTGATCTAGAACAGTCTCTTTTAACAAAAATTCGAAAGAAGTGTCGCCGATGCCCAGCTTTGCTATCGTACTATTGACAAAGAAAATGTTCCAACATAACAAACTCAATCTGTTACATTGCTGACTATTCACAATCGATAAACAGGTGGTTATAATAGAGGAAAATGGTGATGGCATGAAAATCGCGAGAAACGCCAATGATATTTTATCCAAACATTTGACCAATGCCTGTCCACGTGGGGTACTCGACGTGATCGGCATTATCGATACCGCCATCGTTCGCGCGTTACCCACCGAACTGAATCAGGTAATCATCCGTAATCGGAACACAGACATCGTACTGGAGCAGGACAACGGCAGTTTGTTACACTTGGAGTTTCAACTCAGCAAAGAGCCGACATTGTATCGTTTTGCAGCCTATGATTTCGCACTCGCCGAACACTTTGTACAAAAGTTGCGCACCATCGTGTTATATACGGGAGACATCCAAGAGGGACCGATTAGCTTGGATATTGGAACGGCTATCTATCAAGTGGAAAATGTCTACCTGAACCGCCTTAACGGGGATGAGGCACTAGCAGTGGTGGAAAATCACTTAGCAAATGATACATGGACGCCACAAGATCGGGTACGCCTCGCCTTCGCATTTCACATGCATTTTGAGAAGCACACACAAGAAGAAGCATTCGAAGAGGTATTGACGCTTACTCGTCAGATTCCCGACCCAGAGGAACAGGATTATGTGACAGCGTTAATTTTGGGATTAAGCGGACGAAAGCTAAAAAAGAAACAGGAACATCAACTAAAGGAGATGCTAAAGATGACCAACGTGGTGCGAGAAATTGAACAGGAATCGCTACAAAAAGGACGAAAAGAAGGACGGGAAGAAGGACGAAAAGAAGGGCGGAAAGAAGGGCGAGAAGAAGTAGCTCGCAAATTACTAGCCGAAGGGGAATCACACGAACGAGTAGCACGACTGACGGGGCTAACACTTGCAGATGTGAATAAGTTGGCAAAACAGTAATAGCCTTATACTAGATCGTCTGGCCGTTTTGCTGGGCGATTTTTGTGTTTTAGGCTAGCGAAAATTGGGAAATAAATCTATAATCGATTCTAAGAACGCATGGCACAAGATGGAAATAGGTACGGTGTCATTATTGATTAAAACGTGATTCGTGGTATGATGAAGTCATACAATATTAGGTATAGAGATTCGGAAAGGTAGTGCATACTATGGCTTTAGTAGACCCAATCAGGGAATATTACAAGGTGGTGCTGCACGGATGGAACGGAAACCGACCATTGAAGAAATGGAACGTGTGCTCGGACTGGACAAGAACGGCGTGATTTACGTAAATTCCGGCGATGACGCGAAGGACATGGCTGAAAATGGAAACGCTTTTGCGGACTGGTATGAGGCAGAACTAAGGGAACGTTATGAGCAACTTCAGCGCTGAACAAAGAAATGCCGACCAAGGTGATTTTTTCTTTGCAAAATTTCACGACCTGAGCACAGGCCAGCCGTTTCCACATCCTGTATTTGTCGTTGGAAAGAACGGTGATTCCAACGATGAAGAGGATGTAATTGTTTGCAAGTGTACATCGCATTCTAACCGTTCTGATTATGATATACCCGTACTATTAAAAAAGGAAACTGTAGTTAGGACAAACAAACTCTATACCATCCGCCGTGACATGCTACAATTCAAAATCAGGCACAACCTTGATTCATTGATCATATCTTCCATACTTGATTCGGTCGAAAAAGCTGTAAAAAAAAGTAGCCATCCATAGTTAAATTCATCAGTCTTGCCACGGTCGCCTGCCTCCTTTTCCCTTTATTTTAGCACGACACGTTCGTTTCGTGAACACTCACTTTCGTTGCTCGCTCCCCAATCAATCACAAATTTCATCCACAATCGAATGTCGCCTATGCACGGCACAGTGCAGGCTATTCACACGCGAGGGGGAGTAACTATAAATAGAGGACAATGGTGATAACATGAAAATCGCATGAAATGCCAATGTGCACTCGCCGAACACTTTATACAAAAATTGCGCACTGTCGTGTTATATACGGGAGACATCAACGAGGGACCAACTACCTTAGATATTGGAACGGCTATCTATCAAGTGGAAAACATCTACCTGAACCACCTCGACGGGGATAAGGCACTCGCAGCGGTGGAACATCAACTTGCAAATGCCACGTGGACACCACAAGACCGGGTGCGTCTTGCCTTCGCATTTCACATGCACTTTGAGCAGCGCACACAAGGAGAGTCATTCGACGAGGTGTTAACGCTTACTCGTCAGATTCCCGACCCAGAGGAACAGGATTATGTGACAGCGTTAATTTTGGGACTAAGCGGACGAAAGCTGAATAACTCAACAGCACTAAATCCACTTCGTCATTGTCAGTGATAAACAAAGGTTTTACAATAAATAATAAATTGATATTGAGAGGATGATCTTTTATGCGGCGAATCGTAACGCATAGTCGAGTCGTGGTGACATGCATGGCCGTTATGACCACCTTGCTCATTCTCCCCATGGGCAATGCGTTGGCTGCGTCTCATCCACAAAAGCAGCCAAGCACAGTCTTGTCACTCAATGGGATTTGGCATAGTTTCTCATCCTATTTTTACTATGACGCAGGAGGTGGCGGGGGTGGCGCAGGGGGTGGCGCTGCACTTCGAATGAACGGAAATCACTGGTACTACGGCACATCCTCAGGCACCTTTAAGGTGGCACCGATTACGGCGGCGGACTGGAAACATTGGGGGATTCAACCGTATGGCCCAACCAAGAAGATCATATGGTCCCATTGGGGCAAGCAAGGAACTGCTGATGGGCCGATCGAGACGGAGCGCATCAAGGGGCGTTTGCATGTGGATTTTCTGTGGGTGATCTACCATGAAAACCCGCCAATTGTTCAGTATCCAGGAACCGTCTGGCTCAAATTCGGCCATTAGCCAGTAATCAATTCATGTCCAAGTAGTTAGGGAAGGCTCCACTAACATCCCCAGAGAATCTTCCCTAACTACCGTTCCAGCCACAACAGGAATAAGCATCGCCCGATCCCCGTTTTTCGCTTCACATTATGATCATGCAAAACCGCAGTTATTTCACTAAATCGAAGGTAGATACAATCGCAGCCGAATTCACTCCGCCATTAAGTATAAAACACCTATCACAGATGGAGGGTTACTTAGCTCTCTCGACTGTTTAAAAAGTCTTTCAAGTTGTGTCTAACATCTTGACAGTAGTCCAGTAACGATATGTATAGACAAAGCGGGTATACGTGGGGTAAATTGATTGCAGGAGAATATCGTCACGTTTCAATTGGTTTGTTTGTATTCTGAATTGTGAATACTGAGAGCCAAGTGGGGTGACGGTTTTGAAAAAGGGGAAAATCAAAATGTCGACGGTGCTTTCAAAAAAAGCAAATAATCGCGGATACAAGCAGTTGAAAGTTGACGATGAAAAACTGATGAGCAAAGCATTGATCGCTCCTGTTGATGAAAACGGAAATACTGTCCTTGACCCCGAAAATGAAAAACATCGCGCATGGTTTGAGTTGTTTAAAGGATAAGCATGACAGTACAAGTTGGCGACATTTTTTGGCATACAGTATATTATTGCAACGGGGCGATGGAAACTCGCCCTGTGGTTATTTTTAAAATCAAAAATAGTCAAGCCATTGCCGCATATGCAACAATAACCGGGTCTAGCATTAAAAATGTTGAAGGAAAGTACGATAAATGGAAAGTTCCTATATTTAAGTGGGCTACTGCTGGTCTTGAAAAAGGATCATATGTAAAGGTAAATTGCTATGCATATATACCTATTTCAATGTTTGAAAGCAAGAAAATTAAGGACTATATTGGTCAAATGGATCAGATAGACTTTAATAACGTAATACAAAAGATTGAAGAATTTGTTAAATCCGGCGAAACACCTTGGTGATGTAGTCCTAAGTCCATAAACGCCTGTTAGTGCCGCTTTTCCACCGCATTCCACCCGATCGACAACGCAATGCGTCTAAGGGGCAACCACGCTCGTCTAAGCGCTACCGGGTACGCACACAACCATAAAAAAAACTGCACTGGATGCGGTCTAGTGCGTTCTAAGAAATTATTCAATTTGCGATTCCGTCCATCACCGTGTATCACTTGCAACATATCAATCATTCCATTCGTTAAGTGATGTTTTTGACATGAAATCGTCTATCTCATTCTGATTCCATTCGTATTCATTTTCTAAGATTTCGCGTAATTTCTGTCTTGCCGTTGCCACCGCTTCCGGGCGCGGCGTACCGTCTTCGTTCCAAATTTCCTCATCCGTCGCCATGTTTTCCCCTCCGTTCATGCCAGCCAAAATACAACTCCGCCGATGCCAACAGAAACGGCATGGATATACCGATGAGGTGAAGCGATTATTCAGGCGGACATAAGGAAAATAAAACAAATAAGGGAGATAAACAACCGTCTTCCTTATTTGTTTGAAATTTTCGACTGTAACAGACCTGCGTTTACTCGATTTAATCTATTTTTTTAATAAATCCTGAACGTTTTCGATGGAAGTATCAAGTAAGTCGGCTATGTCTTTTTCTGATTTTCCTTTTTGTTTCCATGAACGAGCTAATCGAGCCAATGTCTCTTGACGTTCAGTTAGGATAGCTTCCTCCACAATTTCCTTGACGATATCCACGCGTTCCACCCACTTTCGAATTTGTTGTTTTGAGTTGTCATCTAGCCATCGTGTTTCTAGTTCCACAAAGATGGCGGCGACATAGCTTCGTTCTTGATTGTCTGGAATCTGTTGAATCAATTCCATGCTTTGCCGCACCATGTCTTCAAGGCTACGTGATCTGCGCATGTGGAGCGCAAATGCAAGGTCAAAGCGGTCTTCGAGTGTAAATGTTCCTGCATCTAAATGGTGGCGGATTCGGTCAAACGCTTGATCAACGTCCTTATGCGCCAAGTAGATATTTCCCACATGGTATTGCGCTGATCCAATATCCAGTGTGTCGTTGGCGGTGGTGATTTGGTTCTCGTACAGGATGACTGTCCGAATAGTGCGATCTGTTTTCTGCGCTAGTAGCGTGTCATAGAGCAGGAACCGATGCAACTTTTTCTCTGCGGTCGATTGAAATTCTAGGTGAAGCAATTGACCATCAGCCAGCGTAAATACGTAATCCATCATGTCTTGGCGAAATACATTTAGCATAACGGCAACGTTCATTAATAATCAATCGAATTTATCGACCAATGAAAAACCGCAAAAAGAGGGAGAGAAGGCTGATCCGAAGCCTTCTTTTTTTTGTTGTCATTTCCCAATTTTCAAAGTGTAGAATCAGCCATTTCGAAATGGTGGATTTCTTCATGGCTGTGGACATCCTGTCTGCCAGAAAGCCATGGTCTGCACCTGATGCAAATGTGGGAGTGGGAAAAAGTTTGATTTGACGGGCTTCTTCAAAAATGCGTGACTGCAGTCTGGGTGGCGGCAGTGTTCTGCATTACTGCTACTCACCAACGGCCACACCATAGCGGTGCACACATGAACTAATTTGTACGTTGATACATTGCGGCTTCACTGAGAGGAGTGATGTACACCTGCGTAGAG
>JAJZCJ010000181.1 GCA_021846145.1 Bacillota bacterium | reverse complement strand
ATAAGTGATCAAGTGCAGGGACGTAGGTCACCCAAACTTGATCGTGACGATCCCACTCCAACAATACATTGAATCGATGAGGCCGTGTTTCGCTCATGGCAGTCACTCCCTACGACTTTTGATAACTGAACTAACACCGATAGCCCGGTGGTTATTATGAACTGTGTAGCCTCGAGGTTGCGGAGATTATTGTTGAGGCGATAGCTTCTCCACTTGCGCGAGTGGCAGTCCCGTGAGATGAGCGATACGCTCTAATGACTCGCCTTCGGCTAGCAGTTTGCGAGCAAATTCCAAGCGTTCCATCCACTTTCGAATTTGTTTTGTCGCTTTCTCATCCAACCAACGTGTAGTAAAAATGCCCATGACGACATGCGCCTCAATGCGTGCAAAAGTGGCATCCGCGTCTTTATGTGCCAGATAAATTTTTGGCGTGAAATGAATCCGTTTGGCCATCACCGCTCATCCTTATTATATCGGGGAAATCCCTTGCCGTGAAGCATGGCAAAAGAGCTCAAGCCAAGCGTAAGTCAAGGCAACACATGTGTAAATGCAAGCTTTGTAACGTTACGATCGATTATTAATATGTCAAGATGGATTTAATTCTCACAAGCTAAATTGCTAAGGAGAATACCTAAAAGATCACGATCATAGGTTTGAAATAATATAATTTATGTATATAATTATATATATAAAGAGGTGGTTAAATGAATACGTTAAATCAGGATTATTTGAATCAACTCCGTTTTACAGGTTCAGAAATGGCATGGCTTGGACGGATTCGTGAGTTTAAGGGCAAAGAGGAATTGTATTTGCGTCAAACACCAGAGGTTTTAGAGGCACTTCGAAACAAGGCGATGATTCATAGCGTGGAATCTTCCAATCGAATTGAAGGGATCGAAGCCCCGGAGAAACGAATCGAAGCGCTGGTAAGAATGACAACAGAACCTAAGTCTCGATCCGAAGCGGAGATCGCCGGTTATCGCAATGTCCTAGAGATGATTCATACGCGTTACGAGCATATTCCGCTTACTCCTAACGTGATTTTGCAACTTCACCGCGATTTAATGGAGTTAGCCACGGGAACCGGTGGTGAGTGGAAACGTTCGGACAATGAGATAGTGGAAACCACGCCAGATGGCCGGAAAATCGTCCGCTTTGTCCCGTTGCCGGCATGGAAAACGCCCCAGGCGATGGATGATTTGTGTCGATCATTGAAAAAGTTGCAGGAGATCGGACAGTATGACGATTTAGTGTTAATCGCAGCATTTGTCTTGGATTTTTTGAGTATTCATCCGTTTGCGGATGGTAATGGACGGATGGTTCGGCTGTTGACTTTGCTTTTACTGTACCAGTCGGGTTTTTTGGCGGGGCGGTACATTAGTTTGGAAAAGGTCATCGAGGACACGAAAGAGCAGTATTATGATACGCTGCATCGTTCTTCGGCTGGGTGGCATGAGGGAACCCATGATTTTCAACCGTGGTGGGATTATTTTTTAACCATGGTACTGACTGCCTACAGCCGATTTGAAGAGCGAGTGGGTGAAATACGTACAGGTCGTATGGGATGGAAGCAAAAAAAAGTGGAACAAGTCGCGTTAAATATGGCGCTGAACTTTACCATTGCGGATGTGATTGATCGGTGTCCAGGAATCAGTCGGCCCACCATCACAAGAACATTGCAACAGTTGAGCCAAGACGGCAAAATCGAATGCATCGAACATGGGCGCAATGCCCGTTGGAGAGTGGTCGATTGACCTATTCCCCTTATTGTCACCCTCCGTGCCTTCTGCTAAACTAGTAGAGACTGGGAATCCTATTGTTATCCGGGGAGTTTTTATAGATGTTGCGCCATTATCAGACGTTGTTAGGACGCCTTTATATACTGCTCGACGCTTTTATGACTGTGCTTGCGTTGCTCGTGGCGTGGGTGATTCGATTTCGAACGAATCTGCTGCCACAGTATGGCCATCTGGATTTTTCCACGTACATTTCCATTCTTGCAGTGGCGGTGCCGGTATTTGTAATCGGTTCCGGGATGCTCGGGCTGTACGGCACCACCAGAGTCAGCCGCATGCGTCGCATTGCCCTCCAGATCTTTAAGAGCGATGTGGCGATGGCGTTATTTGTCATTGGTCTATTGTATTATGACGAGCAGCTCAACTATTCGCGCGCGGTGCTCATGATGTTTGTGGGGCTCACTTGGCTGTTTGTGTTCGTGGGGCGTTATGCGATCCGCTTGGTGATGGAGTACGCGCGCCGCCATGGGTTAAATCAAAAATACCTGCTCTTAATCGGCATGACGAACACGACGCAAATCTTTTTGCGCTCCCTGCATCATCAGATGGAGCTTGGCTATCAGGTGCTTGGCTACCTAGAGACGGAGGGCGAACAGCGACAGCTTTCGACGATGCCCACCGAATCATCAGACCTGTACGTGGCCAACGAGGTAGCGGTGGCGCGAGCAGAGGCGTCACTCTCGATCCCGTGCCTTGGTTCCGTGCTGGATCTCGACAAAATCCTCAGCGAACACATCGTTGATCATGTGGTGATGACGATGCAGGGCAGCGATGGGCACACGCTGCGCCACGTCATGGCGGTGGCCGAGTTGCACGGCGTACACGCGATGCTCGTGCCTGATTTTATCGAAATTCTGCCAAGCCGCCCGCGGTTTGACGAATTTGCCGGTTTGCCAATTATTGACACGCACTACACGCCGCTGGACGAAGCGCTGAACATCGTGATTAAAAGGGCGTTTGATCTCGCCTTCTCGCTGCTGGTGCTGATCGTGGGGTCGTCCGTGCTACTGCTAATTGCCCTGGTCGTCAAATTATCCTCGCCAGGCCCCGTGTTCTTTGTGCAGGAACGCTTAGGCAAAAATCGCCGTCGGTTTATGATGTACAAATTTCGCACGATGTATCATAGCGATGCTGATGGGGAAAATGAAGGCTGGACCGTCCCTCGCGACCCGCGGCGGACGCCGATTGGCCGCTTGTTGCGCCGCACGAGCCTCGATGAGTTGCCGCAGTTTTACAACGTCCTGCGCGGCGACATGAGCGTGATCGGCCCGCGCCCCGAGCGTCCTAATTTTGCCGAAAAATTTCGCGACGACGTGCCGCGCTACATGATCAAACACCGCGTGCGCCCCGGTATCACTGGATGGGCGCAAGTGAACGGTCTGCGCGGCGACACGAGCATTGAGGACCGCATCGAGTACGACCTGCGTTACATCGAAGAGTGGTCGTTCGGCTGGGATTTGCGGATTGTCCTGCTCACGCTGGTCAGGGGATTTCGGGATAAGAATGCGTATTAGGGATAATACATGAGAGCGTAACGGTGCTGAATGATGGGGTGTCAGCATGTAAGGAGTGATGATCAATATGGCGGGGGATGTTGCCTAATCCAGCGTGGGTCTATCAAACAGCTAGTGACTATCTGGTAGTGCTCGTGTGATACGAGTGGAGTCTGAACACTTCCCTTGGGATGACGGGTTCACCGAAATGAGAGAAGTGTACACACCGATAAGGTGACCCGTTCTCAAGCCCCTCCACGCATTTGCGTGAGAAAAAGGTCAGCCCAACAACAGCCGATCATCATAGTTGAATAGGTTATCGGGCAACTGTTGATACCACGTGCTGTATAAAAAGCAAGAATTGGGCTTCCATTTTGAAGAAAACATCATATACTAGTTATAAAAGAAACAAAGAAACAAAGAAAAACTGCATCAAGGAATAAAAGAAGTAAAGGAGGGATATGCTATGGCAATTATTAATGTGGCGGTGGAGCATGTGGAAGAGTGGAAACGAGCTCGGGTTTCTCAGAAGCGCCAGGTCACAATCCCCCTACGATTTTTTGAACAGGCTGGAATAAAAGATGAAGTAGAGTTCGCCATCAAAGGGAACTATATTATTATGCGCCCTGTTCACGATGTGGGTAATGATTATTTTGCCGATCTCATCTTGGCAGATTTAATTCATGAAGGGTATTCCGGTGATGAGTTATTGCGCGTTTTTCGGGAGCGCCAAGCACAACTTCATGGTGCTATCAAAGACTTAATTGCAGAATCTGGTGAGGTTGCTCGAACCTTTACTGGTACTGGCGATGAAAAAACAGAAGAGATATTCGGGGATGTAATGAGTGACTAACCTAAGATTAAAGACGATGTAGGTTGAGAGGTTGGTGACTCTATGATCCCCATTACATATCTTAATCCGGCTGAACATTATTTGAAAAAGCTTGTTGAGAAACCACAGAAAAAAGCTTTTTTTGACGCTATTAATGCCATCAGAAATGATCCGTTTATCGGGGAGATGAAGACTGGTGATTTGAGCGGTATCTATGGATACGATGTATATTATCGCGGGACTAACTACGAAATCGCTTATCGTGTTGAAGAGAACCAGGACGGGGAAATGGTTGTGGTCATATTAGCTGGTTCGAGAGAAAACTTTTATGAAGAATTAAAACGATATCTCAAGTGAAGTGTTTAAATCGTCAAGAAGGGGAATTAGATGCCGTGAAAAATATTGAAAATTATAATTATAACGATGTCGAAAAAATGTACCCTGACAAACGATTCGAAATTATTAACGGCAAACTTTATCTGATGACTCCAGCAAGTGTCCAACATCAAAAAATAGCTAGAAATTTAACCGGATTGCTATGGTCCAAAATGAAGGGGAATCAAGACCAATGCAGTCTGTTTCCTGCTCCTACTGGGCTGTACTTAAATCAGGAAGACGCGAACAACAAAACCAACAATGTAGAACCTGATTTATTCGTGATTTGTAAATACGAATTAACTAAAAACGGCGTTCATGTGATTGGAGTACCTAATTTAATTGTAGAAATTTTATCACCCTCTACCATTAAAAAAGATCGTGACGAGAAAAAGAGCCTCTTTGAAAGCAATGAAGTACCGACTTACTGGCTTGTCGATACAGGAAATCAAACGATCGAAGAATATGTTTTAGAAACGAAAAAAGGGGCATACACACTAAATAACGTGTACACGAATGAAAGCAACGATGAGATTACATGGGAAAACGAAGGAAATTTGTACTCGTTGCATTTGGGTGAAATTTTCGAATAGATGGTACGAATATATAGTCTATCTGATCTAATCTACGAGGAAGCCTATGCGGTTGGATTGCTAGAGGCTGGTTTATCAGAATTAAGGGTAGCAAACCGAATGCACCTTTCACTCGAAACGGTACAACAACTTAAACAAGAAAAAATAGTAGAACAAGAAATTCAATGTGATCATCAGGTGGAGGGGTGATGATGAAAATTTGTCGAATATGAAAAGTCCGTGCCGCTAAGGTTCAGAGATGGCATGAACGATTTTTTCCGTATCAAAAGGTTTGCTTTCTGCATAGAGGAACGCTGGATCGAAGTCGAGTCCGTTCGGAAATGCGATGGTGTCATCCTCCACTTTCACTTGGCGAAAAAATTCCCACCGCGATAATGGTTCGAACAACTCTTCATTTCGCTCCAAGAAACTCGATAAGTCGATGATGCGATAATCTCGGCCGTCAAACTCCGCAAGGATATAACATGGGTATAAAGGGAATGCGGAAACGATTGGACGATAGGGCGGATGATACACTATGATTGAGACATATACCATATCCCATGTTTTCTCAGTCAATTTATCGCCTTCTCTTCACATCTCTATTAATATAATGCCAATCTAACTGATAATTTCCAAAAGTCAATATTGCCTCATATTTACATCATTTTTTCAGATCACTTCGATCCAGTGCGCCGCACACTCGACTTTGCTCTGCTAGATGAAGAGTCGGAAACGGAGGAGGAAAAGCAAGCAGTCGAAGCAGGGAAAGCCGCGCAACAAGCGAGTGCCGATTGGCAAGATCGATACTTCAGACAGGGCAGTCTGCTTTGCGACCTCTGACAATGCATACACTCGCGCCAACATCGCTAAGATGAGATGGTTTAGCAATGCTAAGTTTGATTTTTTAAGATGTTCAATACGTTCTCCAATGGAATGTCCAACAAATCGGCGATCTGCTCTTCCGTTTCGCCTTTTTGCTTCATCAAGCGAACGGTGCGGGCGATTCCTTGTTCGATTCCTTGCTCGATTCCCTGGGCAAAGCTTTCTTTCGAGGCCTTCTCCACCGCTTCTTCGACGATTTCTTTCACCAGATCCATCTTTTCCACCCACTTTCGGATTTGTTGATTCGATGGTTCATCCAACCACCGCCTGTTCAGTTCCACAAACAGCGCCGCCACATAACTGCGTTCTCGCTCGTCGGGAATCTGCTCAATTAACGCGATGCTCCGACGTACCGTATCTTCCAATCCCAGCGACCGTTTCATGTGTGGAGCAAAGGCCAGTTCAAAACGATCTTCGAGTGTAAACATTCCGGCACGAACGTGATCCTGAACGCGAGCGAGCGCTGCATCCCCGTCATGCTCAGCAAGAAAAATATTTTCCACATGATACTGGGCACAACCGATGTCCAGATAGTGATCTGCCGTCGTCACCTGATTGGCGTAAAACACGACCGTTCTAATCTTACGCTCGGTCTTTTGCGCCAGCAAGGTATCGTAGAGCAAAAACCGGTAGATCATCTTTTCCGCGCTGGATTGAAACTCCAAGTGCAAAATGTCCCCATT
>JAJZCJ010000180.1 GCA_021846145.1 Bacillota bacterium | reverse complement strand
CAAGCCAATTTACATTCCATGCAGTTGCTGATTCAGTACGCGCAATCGCTTGATCACAGCGAATGGAAAACAGCCGATTACCGAGGAGTGGTGGTATCCTAATGGAGACAATTGGAATTCTTACAGCAGGTGGTTACGATGGAAAAATTGGTGGGAATATGGCTCATTTTGAACGTTTGGGCAGGATAGCTTCCCAATTTGGACGGGGAATGGCATTGTTTAATTTAAATAAAAATGGGGGGATCACCTCATACACATGGTCGAACAGACGCAATGCGTATGAACCTCGGCCCCACCAGACACTTTCACCAGTGTTGTATAATCGCATACCAAGTCGACAATTGGAGCGTTCGAAAGCCATTCAAAGCCGTATGGACACTTGGGAACAACAGGGTCATGTCATTACTAATCCCCATTTTTTAACAAAGTGGGAATTGGCGCGTGTGTGGAAGGATGATGAAAAGGTTCGCCAGTATTTGTTAGATACAGAAAGACTGGCTGATAAGCAGAATTTGGCACATTGGCTTGACGAGCGATCGACCTTTTATCTAAAACCAAGTTCGGGCAAAGCGGGAATTGGCATGATGCATGTGAAAAAAGGCCATTCAGGGTTCCATTTACGCGAACAACAAAAGGGTCGTTTGCTGGATTATGGGGAATTGACGTTTAGAGAATTTGACCAGTTGCTTCAACGTCATCACAGATATGGGCGTTACCTATTACAGGAGGAGGCGCGTGTGGCGAAGTGGGATGATCGCCGCTTTGATGTGAGAATGATTCTTCATCGTTTGCCTGAATCGGAATTTTCTGTATCAGGGATGGCTGTTCGCAGCGCGCCGCAATACAGTGTGACCACGCATGTGCCGAATGGGGGCTCACGGGCACCACTGCGAGTAGTTCTGCAAGAGGTTTTTGGCAATCGCCAAGAAGTTGTCGAAAGCGAATTGATTAAGGTAGGCGTTGCGGCTGCCAATGCCATTGCGCGCACGCCAGGTACTTGGACAGAATTGTCGTTGGACGCTAGTGTGACGCCTGAAGGAAGACCTATTTTATTTGAGGCAAATGCGAAACCGATGAAGTTTGACGAAGCGGATATTGAACTGTATGGAAAACGAAAATTGTTTGAAAGTTTGTCAATTATTGCAAAAAACATGGAAAATAGCCATGAGTTATGATACAGTAAAGCCATAGCAGTATGGTGAAATTCCAGTAATTCCTTGTTGCAAACGCATCTTGCTCTTGTTAACATAATATCACCTGCGCTGCGCGTACGAACAACTTATGTTTTGAACCTTACGTGTTAATCGGGAGGCAGGAATACGACTGCGTGCTGACAAGCCCTCCGTGAAGGGAAGTCAAAGATCGAAGCGCGAGTCTCCCACCTGCGAGAGCGGGTTCGAAAACACGCGTTCTGTACGGCATGTGCGGGTGACTTATATGTAACTTAGAAAAGGGCGCTTGGATACAGGCAGTGCCTTTTTTACTTTAAAAAGAAGTGGGTGCTCAAATGACAGAGTTACAACACCCGAAAAATTTGGTGACACTTTCAGAAGCTGAACTGCGGACTTGGGCACAGGTGCGCAGGCCTAAAATTGATGTGAGTGATCTGGTGAACGCAGAATACCAACTTAATGAAGAATTGCGCAATGTAGCAGTCGGTAAAAAATTTAAGATGATTACCTATGGTTGTCAAATGAATGAACATGATACAGAATCGATGGCTGGACTGTTGATCGCAATGGGATACGAGGAAACCACGATTGATACGGAAGCGGATTTGATTCTCTTTAATACGTGTGCCGTGCGTGAAAATGCGGAAAATAAAGTATTTGGTGAAATTGGGCGTTTGCGTCCGCTAAAATATCAGAATCCAGAGCTGCTGCTTGGATTATGTGGCTGCATGGCGCAAGAACAAGTGGTGCAAGCAAAAGTGCTCAAAACCTATCCGTGGATCGATTTGGTATTTGGCACGCATAACATTCACCGTTTGCCAGAACTCGTGATGCAGGCAATCCATAGCCAAGAAACGGTGTTGGAGGTTTGGGATAAAGCTGATGCTATTTACGAACACATGCCAAAATCTCGTAAAGAAGGTGTGCGAGCATGGGTGAATATTCAATACGGATGCAACAAGTTTTGTACATATTGTATCGTTCCCTACACTAGGGGGCGAGAGCACAGTCGGACGCTAGAAAGTATTGTGGATGAAGTGAAGGCGCTGGCTCAGCAGGGGTTTCAAGAGATCACTGTGCTTGGGCAAAACGTCAATGATTATGGCCTAGACATCGGCGGGGTGGATTTTGCGGATTTACTTCGTGCAGTAGGCCGTGTAGATGGCATCGCGCGGGTGCGTTTCATGACCTCTAACCCATGGAACTTTACGGATCGCTTAATTGCCGCGATTGCGCAAACGGATGCGGTGTGTGAACACATTCATCTGCCAGTGCAGTCTGGTAGCAATCATATCCTTGCCCAGATGAACCGTGGGTATACCCGTGAATTTTACTTGCAACTCGTGGAGCGCATCCGCAGAGAGATTCCCAACGTTGGACTTACCACTGACGTGATTGTCGGGTTTCCGACAGAGACTGAGGCAGACTTTGAAGAGACTCTCACCCTACTTCGGGAAGTGGAGTTTGATTCCGCGTATACATTCATTTATTCCGCGCGGGCAGGAACACCTGCGGCAAAGTTGGACGATCCTATTTTGATGGCAGTAAAAAAAGATCGCCTCCAGCGCCTAGCTGTGGTGCAAAATGAAATTTCTCGCCGGATTAGTGACACCTACTTGCATCGCGTGGTGGACGTATTGATCGAAGGGGTCAGCAAGACTAATGATAATATTCTTTCGGGGCGTACACGCACTAATAAGATTGTACTGGTGGACGGGTCAAAAGAGTGGATTGGCCAAGAATTTCCTGTGGAAATAACGAGTGGCAATACTTGGACGCTTTGGGGCAATCGGGTGCGGGCTGAAAACTTGTTTGCGAAATGATGGTGCCAACAGGAAAAGGTGGGGAGCGCGTGATCAAGAGGACGCCGATGATGGATCAATATTACGCAGTAAAGCAGTCGTGTGAAGATGCGCTGCTTTTCTTTCGTCTCGGTGATTTTTATGAACTTTTTTTTGAAGATGCACAAGTGGCAAGTGCAGTATTGGATTTGACGCTGACAGGGCGCGGGCAAGGTGAAAATCGAACGCCAATGTGTGGGGTTCCTTATCATGCGGCAGATAACTACATTGCGAAGCTGGTGTCGTTGGGGTATAAGGTCGCCATTTGTGATCAAATGGAAGACCCGAAGAGCGTTAAGGGTATTGTCAAACGCGAAATCACGCGCTTGATTACGCCAGGCACCAGTTTTGACTATCTTAAAGACGAAGAAGCAAGCATGTTGATTGCTACGGTGATGGCAGATGGAAAAGTAGTTATCGGTGCTGTTGCAGATGCATTGACCGGTGAAATCTGGCTGAAAAAGAGTGATCTAGAGCAGCTTCAGCGCTGGTTCGTTCAGCTTGCTGTCAGCGAGATCGTGGCAAGTGCAACTGCGCAGGATGAAGAGCGGATGTGGCTTGAAAAGACAGCGCAAGCAGTCAAATGCGCCTTCTCTTATTTGCCTAAAGAAGAGTCGCTGCGACCAGCGCCAGTGCAGAGTGCGGCAGAGTTGTTAACGCGATATTTAGAATATACTGGGAAGAGAAAGCTTGCACACATGAAAAATCCAGTGTGGGTGGCTGATTTAGAATATCTACAAATTAGCGCCAGTGCGTTGCTTCATCTTGAACTTCTGCAGTCGTTGCGTGAAGGCAGAAAAGGCACGACGTTGTTGGAAGTGATTGATTTTACCAAAACAGCCATGGGCAAGCGGCAACTGAAATCAATGATTGCGCGCCCACTGCGCAATTTGGAAATGATTGAGCGACGCCAGGATAGTGTGGCGGCGTGGGTAGAAGATGCGATCATGGCGACGGATGTGGAAACAGTTTTAAAAGGGGTTCATGATCTAGAACGGCTCGTGTCACGCATTTCTTTTGGCTCAGCGATTCCTCGTGACCTGGTGCAACTCGCGCGTTCTTTAGAAGCAGCAACGGAGTTAAAAACACTATTTGTAAAGCAACCGGTGGACGGTGAGGCAGCACAATTAGTGCCAAGTTTGCAGGATTTTACGCTGATTGTCCAATCCATACGAGATTGCCTTGTCGATGATCCGATCGGCACTGGTAAGGATGGGGGTATCATCCGGGCGGGTTTTAATGGGGAAGTGGATCGGCTGCGTGAATTGGTACAAGGTGGTCGATCGTTTATTTCCGCATTAGAACAAAGTGAGCGTGCGCGCACAGGGATACGATCACTAAAAATCAGCTATAATCGTGTATTTGGTTATTATATTGAGGTATCAGGCGCTAATTTACATTTAGTTCCTGACGACTATGAGCGCAAACAGACGTTGACCAACGCCGAGCGATTTGTCACCCCTGACTTGCGCAAGCGAGAGCAAGAGATCTTGGCTGCTGCTGATCAATTGAAGGAGTTGGAATATACTCACTTTGTAACGTTAGTGGAGAATCTTGCCGCGCACCTGCACGAAATTCAGGAGAGCGCAGTGGCGATTGGCAAGCTCGATGCGCTGCAGAGCTTGGCACAGGCAGCCAGAAACCATCGTTACACGCGACCGGTGATTGACGAGTCGTTGGAATTAGTGATCAGGCAGGGGCGACACCCTGTGGTCGAGCATTTTGTGCATGGTGACTATGTGCCTAATGATGTGCGTTTGAACGCGTTGGAGCGGCAAATTGCATTGATTACTGGTCCTAATATGGCTGGGAAAAGCACCTATATGCGGCAGGTGGCGCAGATTGTTGTTTTGGCGCAAATGGGGGCGTATGTTCCGGCAGATTTTGCTCATATTGGACTGGTGGACAAGCTGTTTACGCGCATCGGTGCCTCAGACGATGTGTCGGCAGGACTCAGCACTTTTATGGTAGAAATGACGGAAGCGGCAGAGATCATGCGCGAAGCCACGCCAAAGAGTTTGATTCTGCTCGATGAAATTGGTCGTGGGACTGCCACGTATGATGGGCTTAGCATCGCGGAGGCGATGGTGGAATTTTTGCATGATCATCTGCTTGCACGCACCTTGTTTGCCACTCATTATCACGAATTGACGGCGTTGCCTAAAAGGCTGCCGCGAACGTTTAACCTTTCGGTGGCAGTGGTGGAGCATGGGGATGAAATTGTATTTTTGCATCAAATTGTCGAGCAGGCGGCGGATCGCTCGTATGGGATTCAGGTGGCGCAAATTGCCGGCATGCCGCGTGAAGTAACCAAGCGCGCAACGCACATTTTGAAGACGTTAGAAAGTGATCAGAAGGCTTTTCGCGATGCAGGAGAACAGTTGTCGATGGTATTTGAAGACGAGTTGGACGAGGTCAGTCAGGAGTTGCATCGGGAACTGACCAAGCTGAATCTAGACGACTTTACGCCGCGCAAGGCGCTTAGTTATTTATATGACTTGCAGGCGCGGATGAAGGAGGAGTAGGCATGGGTTTGATTCAGGTATTAAATGATCAGGTGGCAAACCAGATAGCCGCAGGGGAAGTGGTGGAACGTCCTGCATCTGCGGTGAAAGAACTCGTGGAAAACGCGATTGACAGTGGGGCCACGGTGATTGAGGTGCGCGTCAAAGGGGGAGGCCTTGAACTGATCGTGGTACAGGACAACGGCTCAGGTATTGCGCAGGATGAGATCGAGACTGCATTTATTCGACACGCGACTAGTAAACTGCGCAACATGAGTGACTTTACACATTTAAAAACACTGGGGTTTCGCGGCGAGGCACTGCCGTCTATTGCTGCTGTCAGCAAGGTGACGATTCGCACGAGGGAGCTATCGTCACTGTCTGCCATGGAAGTGTATTACATAGGTGGGGACCGACACACTCGTCAACCAGTGGGGGGGCCAGTGGGGACGCGGGTACAGGTGAGCGATTTATTCTTTAACACGCCTGCCAGATTAAAGTTTGTCCGCTCGTTGCAAACAGAAACGGCGCATATCGTAGACGTGGTATCCAAGGCCGCGATGACGCATCCACAGATTGCGTTTACGCTTTTTGCAGATGAGCGAGTGATGGTACAAACCACGGGGGATGGACAACTACTTTCCGTTTTTGCGGCGATTTATGGGGCGAGTGTGGCAAAAATGGCGATGGCGGTGATCGCTGATCATCCCGATTATCGCGTGACAGGGCTTGTAGCGGCACCAGAGCACGCGCGTGCGAGTCGCAACGTGATGTGGTTTTCGATTAATGGGAGGCCTGTACGCAGCCCAATGTTGGTGAGTGCGGTGCTCGACGGGTTTGGCACCACTTATCATAAGGGACGTTTTCCGATTACGTATTTGTCGGTAGACATGGATCCGGCACTTGTCGACGTGAATGTGCACCCAGGGAAGATTGAGGTGCGATTCAGTGAGGAAAAAGACGTGCGCAATTTTGTGGTTCACGCGATTCGCGAGGCACTCGTGGCAGGGGCACACATTCCGGATGCTAGTGAGAATAGTTTCGTGCCGGCTGAAGAATTGCCATTTGCTCGCTCGCCTTCGCAGCATTTTGCAGAGGCGAGCGCCACTTTTGCTGTAGATAAAGGAAAATTAAAAGGTAATGAGCAAAGCTACCAGGCTGCACTGTGGAGCCAGCAA
>JAJZCJ010000179.1 GCA_021846145.1 Bacillota bacterium | reverse complement strand
TCTAGACGAAAGCTTCGGTAAGTATCCGTCGGAAACAACTTCAATTTACAAATTTCTTTCAGCTAAACTTGTGACAATATCACAAGATTTTAGCGACGTAGATGACTAGGTGAAATGTGGATGGCAACGCGCGGCAAGAGCATAAACCTGTTCCTCATGGATGGCACCCCGACCGGGCGCATCAAGGTGGCGCTCGCTAATTGGACGGGTGTGGCATACAAGATACCGCGGACGAACCTCGAAAAGTGCAAAGATCTCGACATTCTGAAACAGAGCGGCGTCTATTTCCTCTTCGGGACGTCCGATGACTCGGGTGGCAACGTGGTGTACGTGGGACAAGCAGGCGTGCGGAAAAAACGGCGAAGGCCTACTCTACCGCCTGCAGGAGTACAGACGCAACCCGGACAAAGACTACTGGACGGAAGCCGTTGCCTTCACCACGTCTAACGATTCGTTCGGGCCGACAGAGATCAGTTACCTTGAGAACCGTTTCGTAAGTCTCTCGCTTGAGGCGAAGCGCTAGACCGTAAAGAATGGCAACGATCCTTCCCTGGAAACATCACGGAGGAGAGAGAGAGCAGGGAGAGTTCATCGACTACGCAAAGATCGTGATTGGCATGAACCGTATAGTCATAATGAACGAGGCCGGCCCCTTAAATCGTAGTCACGTGGGTTAAACTGGATAAATGGTAACCAGTACAGAGCCACAATACGAAAGGAGCCGATACTATGCAGATTACCACAAAATACGTAGGGTTAGACGTTTCGAAGGAGATGATTGCGGTCGCGTTCGCGGACGCTGGTCGGGAGGCCCCCCGATCACTGGGCAATATTGAAAATACTGCAGAAGCCATCCGCAGGAAATCCAAACGTTTGGATTTCCTGCGCCATACAACCGCCACATTATTACGTGAGGACGGAGCAGACTTAAAATCTATTAATCGTGAAACTGCAAATCGTCTTGATAAATTTAACCCTCAAACACGCTCCAAAAAAATACATTAATTTTTCGTCCCCAACATCCTTCCCCAACATCAAAAATCAAACTTAATTTTGGCTTTAAAAAAGAGAAAAAACCTTGCTATATCACAATGTCATTAACTTAAGGGTTTAGTCAAATATAATTGCCCCCTGAATTTATCTTTTTCAAGGGGGCAATTGTTTTTTAGCAATATTTCCTTTGGGTCACATCTTGTGATTTGGATACATCCTCCTTGGAAGACGGCAGCTTTTGAACATAGTAAGTCGTGTTGGGAATTAGATGACTTCACCATGTCTAATGGTTACTGACTAATAACTTTTCTTTCTTGAGTTGGAGTATTTTCCTGCAAGTAACCCATCCGTTCTTGGATAGCGTCGGCCTTTGCGTATGGGAAGCAGATTGCGTTTTATCTCGTCGATAATAGCACTCATTCGTTTCTTTCGCCTCCGATCACTTTTTTCAAGAATGAAATGGATGAGATCCTCTTTCATAATGCCTATCGCAATATTTTTATTGATGGCCATTACATGTTTACCGTCATGCCCATCTTCCTGTTCCAGCTCCATTTGTGCTTCAAGCATGATGTCATTCATGATGTTGCAGAGATAGAGGGTGGCATAAATATCTTGTTCCAACAAAATGGGTTTTGTGCCTGTGAAATTCTCCATACCAAGTTTGTTTTTTAGATCATCATAGGCGGTTTCTATTCCCCATCGCATGCTGTAAAGCTCCCCAATTTCTTTTGTCGAAAATTCTTCTAGGGTAAGGTTGGTTGCCAGATATTCGTAATCACCGCTTTGCAGCAAGAAACGTACAAACCTAAGGTTGAGGCTACCTGTTTTAACCAGTTTATCTTCAGTAGGGGTGCCTTTATGCGGATTGATTCTGGTCTTATCAAAAACGACTTCAACTAGGCAATCATCGTTTTTCATCTGTTTTTGTTCTTGCTTGAAAGTGGTAGTTGACAACCTGATTAGGAATTTTTGTTGCCGTTCCATCAGATCGATAAAAAATTCTGCAGAGGGGTAGCCGCGATCAAAGATGATCACACAAGGATGAGTACCAATCACTTCAAGCCTATTGTCTATATGTAGTAGCGCCTGTTCCCGCTCACTAAATTTCCAACGGTTAATGCTGCAATCAACGATCATTCTATTGATCGTGTCATACAAACTGGAAATGCTCAATTGAGCTTGTGGTTTTGCATTTTTTCTTGAAGCATTTCCGTATGTCGACAAATTCTCTTCAGTAGTAGGGATATTGATGGCAGACCCATCTGCTGCAAGAATCAAATAGCCATTTTTCTTTTTCACCATTTGGGTGTCCTTATAAAAATTTGCAGCATGATGTCTTGCCAGTGTCAGGAAGGCAACAGGATTCAACTTCAGTCGTTGCTTTAAGTAACCGACTTTGGATATGGTATCTTTCAATGCCAGTAGTTTCTTGAAACTTCGTAATTCCATGTGAAGTGTTCTTCCTTTCCGGAATAATACGCTGAGCATCAGGTTATCCAGTGGCATTTTTCTAATACGGGTGAAGTGAGTTTGTTTCAATGCTCTACACAGACTAATGAAGGTAATGGTTTTTGAGTAGATCATGTCTGCAGAGATACGAGATTCGGAATTTCTCACCACAGTCGCCCCATTTCAATCCTCATCATCTATCAATCTCGGTTTCTTCCTGGCGTAGGCAGCCTTAAGGTACGGAATCTGTTCTTCAGTAACAGAACCAAGGTTAGCCTTCACGGTCTGAACAACTTTTCCGTTCACTCTTTTGTTCTCAACGAGGCTAGCGTAATAATGCTTTTTCCCACCATATATTTTAGTCAGTATTTTGACGAACATTTATGTAACACCTCTCACTACATTATATACTTTAATATTAGTATTAACAATAAACTATAGTATTAATATCTCACTACGTAATCAACAAAAAAAAGACAAAGATTGTGATTTCTTTGCCTCTACTACATGATTTATCGAGTTATTCTCTTAAGTTAATGACATTGTGCTATATCAAGGTTTTTTCGAACGTCCCAGGAGGGGCTCGAACCCCCGACCCACAGCTTAGAAGGCTGTTGCTCTATCCAACTGAGCTACTGAGACACGTGATGACAAATGACACCGACAAACATCAACATTATAATGATGTTTGTCTCAACTGTAAAGAACTGATTATGACAACTGTCGTAATAATTGCTTCAAAGCCCTTGTCCGATGGCTAATTTGGCTCTTTTCCTCCACATTAAGTTGCGCAAATGATCGTTCTAGTGGTGGATAATAAAAGACCGGGTCATAACCAAACCCTTGATCCCCCGAAGGCGCAAGTAATATAATGCCCGGACACTCACCAATCGCCTGCCAACTCTCTCCTCCCGGATGAACCAACGCCAATGCAGCCACAAATTTAGCCGTTCGCTCTTCCCATGGCACCTGTGCTAAACGCGCGAGCAGCAGCCGCGTTCTTCCTGCATCATCAAGCTCCGCCCCGCCAAAACGTGCAGAATAGATGCCTGGTGCCCCTTGCAAGGCATCCACCATCAGTCCTGAATCATCTGCCAAGGCAGGCACTCCCAATGCAACGCTTACGGCTCGTGCCTTCGCATAGGCGTTTTCTTCAAACGTTTCCCCCATCTCTTCCGGCATGACAAAATCATCCGGAACCATGCGAATCACTTTCGCCACGCCTTGCAACATCCGTTGAAATTCACTCCACTTGCCGTGATTTTTCGTGGCGACGACTAATTCTTCAAAAAGCACAGTGCGCTCTCCTTTAAGGGGTACGGATTTGTTCTCCCAACTCCATTAAAACTTCTTTTTGCAACTGAAAAATCTTACGGATGCCAATCTCCGATAGATCCATCATTTGATTCATCGTCGCTCTGGAAAAGGTGCCGCTTTCTCCTGTTCCTTGCACTTCTACAAAATCACCTTTACCTGTCATCACGACATTCATATCCACCTCAGCAGTGGAATCCTCTTCGTATTTCAAATCAAGAAGCAACTCGTGTTTGACAATACCGACACTGATCGCCGCCAAATAATCTTTGATCGGCAGCGCCGCAATCGCACCCTTATTTTTCAATTTAGCAAATGCGTCCACCAACGCCACAAATGAACCTGTAATCGAAGCCGTTCTGGTTCCGCCATCCGCTTGAATGACATCGCAGTCCACCCACATCGTACGCTCGCCAAAGCCCCTTAAGTCAACTACCGCACGCAGTGCGCGACCGATCAGTCTTTGAATTTCCATCGTTCGACCCGATACCTTGCCGCGGGTAGCCTCCCGCTGCGTTCGCTGCTCTGTCGCTCGTGGTAACATCGAATATTCTGCGGTCAACCAGCCTTGACCGCTGCCCCGCAAAAAGGGTGGTACCTTGTCTTCGATACTCACGGCACAAATTACGTGTGTATCCCCAGCCTGAATCAGCACCGAACCATCCGCATGCTTAAGGTAGTTGCGTTTCATCTCAATTGGCCGTAAATCCATTGCACTCCTGCCATCAATGCGCAAACTTTTCACCCCTGTCTTTTAAGATTGCCTGTTCTGTCACTTCGCGCCACACGTCATGATAACGCACGTCAATCGGATGGTGCAGCCACGTTTCGCCAATTTGTGCAAAACGATGAACATCTCCGCTTGTATAAAAAGTGTGCACTGGGGCATCCAGTTCACGCCGATTCAGCCGCTCTTCAGTCAACCAGTGGCTGATATCTCTGGCCGTCTCCTCCGCTGAACTAATCAACTTCACATCAGGCCCTATGACCTTGCTAATAAGCGGTGCCAATAACGGATAATGTGTGCATCCAAGAATCATTGTATCAATACCAGATCCCATAAATACCTGCAGTGAATCTGCCACAATTGGCAGCGCGACCGATTCGTCAAGTAACCCACGCTCCACTAAGTCAACAAATCGGGGACAAGCATGACTAAGAATCTCCAACCCATAATGAGTTTGTCGCAATGTCTTTGAATAACTTTTTGAACTAATCGTCGCTTGCGTCCCGATGATGCCGATTTTTTGATTACTTGATGCAGCAATGGCGGCCCTAGCACCAGGCGCAATCACACCTAATACAGGTACATCATACCGCCTGCGCGCCTCCTCAAGTCCGACTGCTGTCGCCGTATTGCAAGCAATCACTAGCATTTTGACCCCTTGCTCCACTAAAAAATCCAACGTTCGAAACGTTAATGCGCGAATTTCGTCTGGATTCCGGTCACCATAAGGGCACCGCATTGAATCTCCGTAAAAAATAATTGATTCTCTTGGCAACTGCCTCCATATTTCCTTCACGACAGTCAGTCCGCCAACACCAGAATCCATGACACCAATCGGTGAATCACGCAACACCCTGCCTCCTCTTGGTCACCACAAAGATACTTTTAGCTTATGTAATAAACAAAAAAAAAGCGCCCATCCACCTAATATTCTTATGAATCAACGCTACTCTAAGTAATTTTGCAATAGCCGCAACGCTTGTAATAACATTTGACGGTCACTATCACTCACATTATCAAGTACTCCACCTAAATAATGACGCCGCGCATCCAACACACGTTCAATTAACCCCTGACCTTTCATTAAAAGGCGCAGGCGCACCACCCGTTTGTCATCCGAATCGCGTACTCTTTCCACAAAATTACGTTTTTCCAAACGATCAACCAGATCAGTAGTGGTACTATAAGCAAGCCCGAGGTTCATACTCAGTTCGCCAATGGTCATCTCCACATCGTGCTTAGAAATCCATAATAAGGCATCAAATAGTGGCGGTGTGATCTCAAAATCAACGAGAATCGCCCGCCCGCTTTTGCGAACCGTGGTGGCTACAACGCGCAAGAGTGATTCAATTTCATATACGGTATTTTCTTCTTCATTTCGCACCTAACCATTCCTCCGCCACTCTTATACGGTCATTTAAGCACTTTCATCATATAGAGTCAACGCAAATACTGGCACAGGCACAGGAAATTCGTGTATAATACAAGCTCAAGAAGATCCCGAGGAGCGTCTGGTATGACTACATCACTTGTACATGCACGAATTTTAATATCTTGTAAAGATCGCCCTGGCATTGTCGCCAAAGTGTCATCGATATTATTTGATCTCGGTGCTAATATTACCGAATCAGCACAACATAGCACCGACCCATTTATGGGACACTTTTTCATGCGCATTGCCTTTTATTTACCTGCCGATACAGCGTCAGAAACAGTAATTTTGCAAGCTTTTCACGCGACGATTCAAGAATGGGAGATGAATTTTCATTACGCGCCGGCTCACTTGAAAAAACGAATGGCGATTTTTGTATCCAAAGAGGATCATTGCCTACAAGAAATTTTATGGCAACATCGCGCTGGTGCGCTAGATGGAGAGATCGCCATGATTGTCAGTAATCACCCTGATCATGGTGACACCGCCGCAAACTTGTCCATTCCTTTTTATCACACGCCGATCACTAAGGAATCCCGTGCCAAAACCGAAGCACTGCAACTTGAGTTGGTTAAAAACCAAACAGACTTTATTGTGCTAGCGCGTTATATGCAAATTCTCAGTCCGGAATTTATCGATACTTATCATTTGCCGATCATCAATATTCACCATTCGTTTTTACCTGCATTTGTCGGTGCGAAACCCTATGAACGAGCCTTTGAGCGCGGCGTAAAGATTATCGGTGCCACTGCTCATTACGTAACCAGTGAACTCGATGCA
>JAJZCJ010000178.1 GCA_021846145.1 Bacillota bacterium | reverse complement strand
TTCCGATCTTACGGGAGGTCCATGCTTGGTGGCTTTTTTCTCCCATTCTACAATTCCGATTAACCCTGCCTTTTTTGTAATACGCCTAAATTCCTGTAACGCCCCTACGGGGTTATTTACTTCATGCAAAACAAAAGCACATAGCGTGCGGTCTACAAGTTGATCAGCAAGTGGAATTTGTTCTGCGCTAGCTTGAATTGCCTCCAACTGAACCTGCTCTTGTTTTGCACGATCCAGTAATAATGTCAACATGTGTGGTTCGATGTCAATACCATAAACCAAATTACCAGTATGTTTTGCAAATGGAATTGCGAAGAACCCTGGCCCTACACCAACATCCGCCACAATATGATCAGCTTGAATGGTAAGATGGTCGATAATTTGTGCTGGTGAAATCATTTGCATGCGCTCTGCGGACAAAAGCCTGTCTGCATGGAGCGGATTAAAGCGATGTGTCATCATTTTCCCTCCTATAAATTAATAATTTACATGGTGACTATGGCCTGTTCCAATGCGTAGGCATAGGACAAAAGCAAAGATTCCGAGAATGCCTTACCTGTAAATGTTAACCCCACAGGTTCACCTGAAGGTGTAAATCCAACAGGAACGCTTATCGAAGGGTACCCTGCCTTTGCGGCGATTTCAGAACCGGCTGCACCAATAAACAACAAAGCGTTCAGTTGGTGCGCCTCCATGATTTTATCAATTCCTTGCGCGCGTGAAAGTCGAATATCCTCAAGTCTTGCCTGAATGTACCTAGGTGAAGTCAGTGTGCCATCCGTCTCATTAGCTTCAATCAAAACAGATTGTCCATAAGTTAAAGCTGATTTTTCGTGTTGGTTGTTAAACGCGATCACATCTGTTAAATTTTTGACTTGATTTGGTGCATGATGACGGTGCAGGTATGCATTCACACCAACTTTAAACTCGTGTTTTAGCACTGTCATGTCCATATCATCAAAAGCGTAGAGAACAATTGGCTCTACCACTTCTGCTCCCAACCTACGAAGCACATTTAGCGCTTGGTGAAAAACAGTCAGTTTATCCGAGCGTACCGCTTCAAGATAGGCTCCCCCTGGAACCCCCAACCGAATGCCCGACAAACTACGCGCAGTTAAGTAGCGCGTGTAATCCAAGTGACCAGGCACCCGATTACGCAGTGTAGCCGGATCATGTGCATCTGGCCCTGCCATGATACTAAGTAGCAATGCCGCATCCCATACAGTTTGCGCAATGGGACCCGCTGTATCCTGACTGTGCGCAATGGGAATGATGCCACTACGACTGATCAGCCCCACCGTCGGTTTAATGCCTACCATATGATTGGCACTTGCTGGACTTAAAATAGACCCAGAAGTCTCTGTTCCCACCGCAGCAGGTGCAAAACCAGCCGCAACGCCTGCCGCTGACCCAGAACTAGAGCCACCCACATCAAACACACCAGCGCCATAATAATTTAGCACCTGACCGCCCCGAGATGAAAATCCATTTGGCATGTCTTCCGCCATAAAATTTGCCCATTCAGTAAGGTTAGCCTTGCCCAATACGATGGCTCCGGCAGCACGCAATTTTGACACTAAAAAGGCATCTCTGCGAGCGTAGTTGTCTTTGAGCGCAAGTGAGCCTGCGCTTGTATGCATATTATCCCCCGTGTCAATATTGTCTTTAAGTAGCACAGGAATACCATGAAGCGAACTTAACGCTCCTTGCGTCGCGCGCTTCGCATCAAGTGCTTCTGCAATAAAGAACACATCAGGGTTCACCTCAAGGATAGCATTGATCTGCTGACCTTGTTTATCATTTGCGGCAATCCGCTTCAAGTAATGAGTAATCAATTCCACTGAACTTATGCTTCCCATTTCCAATTTCTCAGATAGCGCTTGAATAGTGGGCCATTGTACTGAACCTAATTGATCATCTATTACCGTTTCATCCATGGCTTCTCCCCCCATACACATTATACCCATCACTTGCCCCCTTGTACGAGCAGCTTTACAATAGTAGTGTGAGGAATTTGCATTTAGAAAGGTGACCCTACGTGATGAACGTTAATTTGGCACACCCTCGGGTGGTAGTTGGCATGTCAGGAGGCGTTGACTCATCTGTCACCGCGCTTTTATTAAAACAACAAGGGTATGATGTCATCGGTGTTTTTATGAAAAATTGGGATGACACTGATGAATTTGGAAATTGCACAGCGACAGAAGACTACGAAGATGTACGGCAAGTGTGCATACAAATTGGCATCCCCTACTACAGCGTAAATTTTGAAAAACAATACAAGGAGCGTGTCTTTCAGTATTTTCTCGACGAATATGCAAAAGGCCGCACACCCAACCCTGATGTCATGTGCAACCGAGAAATCAAATTTAAAGAACTTTTAGATCTAGCACTTGAACTGAATGCAGATTATCTTGCCACGGGGCACTATGCGCGGGTAAGGGAAGAAAAAGGTACATTCCAGTTACTTCGAGGTATTGATAATAGCAAAGATCAATCTTATTTCTTGCACACTTTGAGCCAGTATCCACTGTCTAAGACACTCTTTCCATTAGGTGACTTGGACAAAAAAACAGTGCGTCAAATTGCCAAAGACAACGGTTTGGCCACAGCAAAAAAACGTGATAGCACCGGCATTTGCTTTATTGGAGAACAAGACTTTAAGAAATTCTTACTTCATTACTTCCCTTCGCAGCCCGGAATCATGAAGACCTTTAACGGTGAGGTGATGGGGCAGCATGATGGACTGATGTTCTACACCATTGGTCAACGCCATGGGCTTGGCATAGGTGGATCAGGCACTGGAGAACCATGGTTTGTATTAGACAAAGACCTAAAAGAGAACATATTGTATGTCGGTCAAGGCTATCATCACCCTCATCTCTATGCGGATGGTTTGTTCGCCTCTGAGCTACAAATGATCGACAATCGTCCCCGCGCAGCAGGTGAAACATTTACCTGTACAGCAAAGTTTCGCTACCGTCAACAGGATTCACAAGTGATGGTAAAAATCCTGGAAGATAATCGTTGCCTCATCCGCTTTGAGACGCCTCAACGAGCGATTACCCCTGGACAATCTGCTGTTTTCTACGAACAAGAAGTATGCCTTGGCGGCGCAGTGATCGATACTCCGATCAGAAAAGAGACCACCTCATCATAGATGGTCTCTTCCGCGTTAATACTGATGTCTTAGTGCGCTACAGTGCCCCTCCAGGACAGCATGCCACCCTGCATATTAATTATATTTTTAAATCCTTGGGATGATAAAAATTGTGATGCCCTAAGACTCCGCGCACCTGATCGACAAACCACCACAATCGAATCATCTTTACTCAACTTCGTCACCGCACCAGAAATTTGCCCAAGTGGAATGAGTTCCGCTCCCGGAATATGCCCCTCGGAAAATTCATACGGTTCCCGCACATCAATAATACGAAGTTTTTTTCCTGAGTTCATCGCATCTAACACCTGTTGTGCTGACCAAATATCCATCTAATTCCCTCCTATTTCAATTTGCCTGGTTTGTTACCTTTTTCCATTTGACCGTTCCACCCAGACATGCCCCTACTGACATTCCAAATCTTTTGATAGCCATTGCTTTTTAATACCCGTGCTGCTTGCATGCTGCGATTCCCACTGCGGCACACTAACGCAACATCCTTATCTTTAGGGATATTGCCAAGCTTATTTGACAGTGTAGAAAGTGGGATATTGATCGCGCCTGGAAAGTGACCATCCGTATATTCGCCCACCTCACGCACATCCACTACCACACGATTAATATCTGCTTTGACCCAATTCGCTAACTGATCGACAGGAATGTTCTGAAACTTTTTATTGCGAGCGAATTTCATAACAAAATACACCACAATGATGGCTAATAATATCCAAATTCCACTATTCAATGTTGTCACTCCTTTAAATACAAAACCACTTAACCTCGGGTACGCATAATCAATTGCACCGCTTCAGCGATTACATTGTCATCCGGATTCCCTGTATTAAGTTCCCTACGCAGGCAAGATTCAAGATTGGTGGTGACAATATACATAGACAGGCGATCAACGGCTGATCGCACCGCATTTAATTGGGTAACCAAATCAGCGCACTCTTCTTGCCGTTCCATCATATTGAGAACGCCGCGAACCTGCCCTTCAATTCGCTTTAAGCGATTTTTCATGGCGTCTGTATATTCCATAGTTTTTCACCTCTACACTTGGGGTGATCTGATCATACATCCTAATGCAACAAAGACGGGGTAACGCCTGCAGCAATCCCCGTCCTTGTCTAAAACTAACGTTATTTTAACACCTGCATGATTTGATCCATAAATTGCTGCTCAGGCACAGCGCCTTCTACTTCTCCTATTGCATTGATGATGGTTTTAGGTACCCCATATACACCAAAGCGATCGGATAACTCTGGGAACTCAGAAGCTTCTACCATATCTCCTGTCACTTTGTCACTAACAAATGCTGCCATATGAGCAAACCGCACCGCGGCTGGGCAATATGGTCAGGTAGGGGTGACAAACACTTGCAAATGAACTGGCTTCATTAAGTTCTTCAACGATTCCACTGTTTTTTTAGCAAGTGATGTCTCTCCGGTAGACAACATCATGATATCTTCAATCAGCGTAGAAAATTCATACCCTGAAGGAATACCGTAAAAGCGAATGCCGAAGTCTTTACCATTTTCATCAAGCATCACCATTGCCGGAATCTTATCAATGTTGTATTTTTCAACTAAAGCTTTTTCTGTATGGAAATTATAGACGGTCGCTTCGATTTTATCGGAAAGCTCCGAAATTTCCTCCAAAATTTGTTTTGTTTGTGGACAATACACACAGTCAAGTGCTGCTTCAAACATGACGATCTTGACTTTGTGCTGCATTTCACTAAAACGCTTGCGCAAAACATCCTGATCTTTTTTGCCGATTAAAGCCACTATACTTCCCCCTTTCATTACCTAGTTCGTTAATCATGCCACATATAGGGGCGTCCCAATGCTTCAGATGCAATCTGTACTCCCACAAAAGTGCCTTGACCCGCTGCAATAACCGTTTGACTAGGAACATGAGCGAGCAATCCGGCAACATATACGCCAGGTATCCCCGTCATGCCTTCCAGATTAACGTGTTCAACATACCGAATCTTGTTATTTGCCACATGGCGGTTAATCCCCAGATGAAGACCGTGATTTTCCAGTAACTCAAACCCCAAATTAACAGATAGTACGACAAACTCAGCTGTCCAAGTCTGTTGGTTACGATCCATTACCTCATAAGGACGATGATCTAACACCATTTTATCCACATGTGCATTTACAAATTCAACCCCAGCATTTTCAGCCTGCATGCGGGCGGTGTGCATCCATTCTTCTCCTGAAGTCTCAGGAGAAAGCCCAGGGTAATTTCTAATTTGTTTCACTCGTAGGAGCTGTGATTCACCGTTATCAATCACGAGCGTGCGAAGACCCGCCTGTCCCGTATAAATCGCACACGATAAGCCTGCGACTCCTCCGCCTACAATAATGACTTGATATGCTGACACTACCTAATCACCCCAATTAACAAAACGCCCTTATCTTAATACTCGACTTGGCCATCCCAAGCCGACATGCCACCCATTAAATTGCGGATGTTCTGATAGCCGAGTTGATCCAAGAAATCACATGCCACACTGCTGCGGCCGCCGCTATGACAAACAACGACAGTTTCAGCGCTCTTATCAATTTCACTGATGCGCGTCTGCAGTTGACCGAGTGGTATTAATTTTGCGCCTGGAATATGGCCGTTTTCAAATTCATAGGGCTCACGTACATCTACAATTTGAATCGGAGCACCGGTTTTGATACGTTCTTTCACATCGATAGATAGCCATTGTTGAAATGCCATTACAAAATAACCTCCACATCATTATTCATTACTTTTCCCTACTACACTACATACTATATATACCCCCGGCGGTATTTGTCAAGCGTCATGGAATTTTTCCACCTTTGATTTTCATCGCCAGCAAATCTCCCGAAACCCCCAAGCCCAGATCCCCCCCACGGGCAATCGTCAAGTGAATCACGCGTAAAAGTTGCAGAGTTAACAATACTCCGATCATGACATTCAAACTTTTTAAAGTGGGTATTTTTTCAGGTAAAGTCAACATACTAGGTAGTTCTCTTCGCACCCGTTGTAGTGAACGTGAAGAAACGTGAAATAACAAAAAATACTTAGGATCCATCCTGACACTCGTGATGGTGAACTGGTTCTGTGATGTAATCAGGCTTATACCCAATACCAAATTTATCAGTATTTGCACGATTCTTTGCAGCATACTGTCTTCAGTTTGTGCCAATACATTTTTGATGATGTCCCAATCAAACAATGGAGAAGCCACCGTAAGCACTAATCCGGAGGCCACCACGGAACCACTGTTGATATAGGCCTGTTTGGTCAAGAGCAGATAGGCCAACAAAGCCATTAATTTCAAGTATGCTTGTCCCCCTGGCCCTTTAGGGACATCGCGGAGATAAGGTGGGAGTCCAGAAGATAAACGCCATAAAAGTGGACTACGAATGGAAAAACGAATACTAGTTTTAGTGATAGTCAAGGCACCAATGTCGGCATACCCAAGGATGAGCAGAAAAGCCATCAACATAGACAAGCTGCGATTGCTCCACCCTGTGAATCGCTTATCCTGGTTG
>JAJZCJ010000177.1 GCA_021846145.1 Bacillota bacterium | reverse complement strand
AAGTAGGTTGCAAGAGATTGAATTTGATCTGATTTTGGCAGGAGACATGGTATCTCGAAAAAAACCGCATCCTGAAATCTATTTGACTGCTTTGGAAAAATTGCAAATCAAACCGGAAGAGTGTTTGGTAGTGGAAGACTCACACGTCGGACTAAGCGCAGCGAAGGCAGCCGGTTGTCGGGTGCTCGTTACGTATACCGACTATACACGCAAAGAGGATCTGAGTGCGGCTGACTGGATTGTCAATTGTCTTGGTGATGAGTTGGGCGAAAGGGCAATATTTGTGACAGGCTCTTTTCCATTAGAAAAGGAAGGGGTTATCTCTCTGACTGATTTGATGGGAGCATTTCCTCAGTCGACTAATTACTGAAGGGAGAGAGAAGCATCGAAAGGGTGGCCAGAAGTTATTTTCACAGTTGTGGTTGTCAGTTCATGGGCTGTGTTGGCCGTTGGCCCGCCTCAATTTGTCGCCTCTTCACCGACTTTGCAATTGTTACATCTATTAACTCGTGAGATAATCAAAGGTCATTTTAATGGTACTTTCCATGGCATTCCTAATGGAGCTCATTTTGATATTTTACAAGTGGGTGACATTATCCTCCTCCATAATCCGGATGGCGCATATGGGTATTGGACGCACGCTGCACTTTATGTAGGTGCAGGCAAAACCATTGACGCCAATGATTTTACTAAAGGCACTGTACTAAATTATGTATCCGTTTATCAAGCCTATGATGAGTTAGCGGTTTATCGTCCGAAAATTTCTAATCTCCTCAAAAGGCACGTGACCTCACTGGCCATACGGAGTCTCGGTACGACGTATAATCCCTTTTCAACGCTTCGTGATCTAAATAGTGAATATTGCAGTAAACTCATTTGGAATTCGTTTTCCATGTGTGGGGTCAAGCTATGTCCATCTAATGAGTGGGTTGTTCCGGATGACTTAGCGCGTAGTCCTATTTTGTATCGAATTGCTGACTGGAAGAGCAGATAGGGGGGAATGACCACTTGACGAGATTTTTTTTGGATAGCTACCTATTGGTAATTATCCTGTCTTTAGTCATTTCAATGGTCATTCCCGATTTTCTGTGGGGGCAACAACTGCTTGGCGTACTGTGGGCAATGGTTGTCATTATGGTAGGGATTAGGGCAACTAGGCGGGGGAGATCTGTTTGGCAGGTATTGCGCGCGGGGCTTTTGTCACAACTGGTAGGTATTGCAATTGGCATTTATGCTTTTGTGACCACTATATTGAATGCCCCAAGCACTTGGGCAGAGGGAATTTTGGAGATGTGGATTTACCCTGTTTTGCCCTTTATTGAAAAAATAAAATCAAATCTATTTAGTGAATGGTCGATTGTCTATTTGCTTAGTTGTTTTCTACCAATTGCACTGGGAATGATTCCGATCTTCGGTATTGTGGGAATAAACACCATGAAATTTTTTGGGGATATGATTACTCAGTTAGGGAAAAACACTGATAAGTGAATGTTTTTGTGAATCCGACAAAGGAGGTACTTTGATATGCGTAAGCTAGCCTTGGTATTAACCTCATTTTCAGCATTATTTTTATTTGGTTGCGGAACAAATACCAGCGTCTCCTCTCCGCCTCCAGCTTCAAATAACACAACGCCCATCAGTAAATCTGTGGTGCCCGCACTAAAACAACAAACGATCGCCTTAACTGTGTTACCAGGTGGGCGTTTGGGTCCTGACGGAAAAATGCATGATACATTTTCTACTCCTAACTTTACTGTTGTTCAAGGGGTGCCTGTAAAATTGAGTGTGTACAACTATGATAGTGGTAAACACTCAATTACTAATGGTGCACTTCACCTTAATCTTGTGGCCAAAGGGTCGCCTAAGAATGGTGTGCCTGCGGTTACCACCGCAACATTTACCCCGGCCACTGCAGGAAAGTATGTATGGCAATGTATGGAGCCCTGTGATACCGAGAATGGGGGCTGGTCCATGACTCACCTAGGATACATGAAGGGCACGATTTCTGTCGTTCCTTATGGGAATAAGCAATACATTTACATGATGATCAAGGATGGACTCCAGTATGCTGCAGCCGACAAAAAAATACACGACTCATATAGTCCAGCCAATTTCACCGTACAGGCGAACATTCCTGTTCAGGCGACAGTGGAAAACTTCGACACTGGCGAGCATAGTTTTACTGACCCCACACTAAATATTAATAAGGTGTTTAAAGCCGCATCAAAAGAAGGGGTGCCTAGTGTAACAACATTTACATTTACACCCAAAAAAGCTGGACAATATGGCTGGCGCTGTATTATTCCATGTGATAGTGAAAGTAACGGTTGGGCCATGAATCATAATGGATACATGATGGGCAATGTGACAGTTACACCGTAAGCGAAAAATCTATTTTCTATACATTGGCACGAAAATGGCTGATGGCATGGAGCTGTGTAATAACAAAGCTTGTACTGAAATTAAAGGGTGATCATATATCACCCTTTTGGTGATTTTATCTAATATGAATAAAAGGTTGAAGTGAGTGGGTATGGGATATAAAATGAAAATGCACGGTCATGCTACAGTTTGAGTTATTAGAAAGCAGGCGAAGGTATATGAAGGTAGCAGCAGTGATTACAGAAGACGGGCAAACAGTGATGCCGCTTGTTCAGGGTGAGCGTATTCGAATTCGCGATCTGGAGAGTAAAGAGGAATTTGAAATTCCCAACCCAGCGCTGTCAGCAACTAGTGGGCGTAGAATTGCAGTAGTAAAGGCATTGTTGGAGAATGGCGTAGATACCGTCATCTCGCCCCCCGAAGCTTTTTGTGCTCATTCTTACGGAGTGGCGAAAGCCAATGAGCTAAAATTTTGGAGGGTTTCAACTGGGTCGACTTGGAATTCACTCTGGAATGGGGTAGAAACACCAACTGACATTATGTTGGTTCAAGAACTTCCAGAAGATGAACTGGCTAGCCATGGTCATCATCATCATCATCACTAATTGAGTATAAAAATCACGATTAATCGACCGTCTACGTCGTATGGACGGTTTTTTTTTATCGGGTATATACTATGTGATGGAAAATTATCAGCTAGGCGCAGGTGATGACCAATACCTTTGTGTTCCCATCGCCAGGGGTGTATCAAGTCGGTATCGTGCCTTCTAGATTCAAAGGAATAACTCCGAATTCCAAAGTAGCTATTTTTACTGTGAATGTAATAAAATAAAAACAGTGGAGCAATGATAAGGGGCGAACAATAGTGAGCGAGATGGAAGAGTATACACAACAGATTGTTGAATTCGGACGAAAAATGCTGCATGATCGGTTGGTTCGTGGAACCTCTGGCAATTTGAGCATCATCGATCGAAACGCAGGAATAGTTGCAATCACACCTACAGGAACTAATTATGAGCACTTAAGTAGAGAGCAAGTGACGGTGCTGACGATGAATGGGGAGCGCCTAGCAGGTCATGCTCCTTCTTCTGAGTATTCTATGCACCTTGCAATTTATCAGGCTCGAGACAATGTTCGCGCGGTAGTCCACACTCATTCTATCTATGCTACTTCGTTTGCTGTGCAGGGCAAGCCAATTCCCGCGATTCATTACATGATCACAATGATGGGTGGAGCGCAAATTCCCATTACGCCTCACTACGAACTTTATGGTACAGAAGCGTTGGCGAAATCTGCAGTGAAAACCCTTGGACGAACATATCATGCTACACTTTTACGAAATCATGGGGTAATCACTACGGGTTCAACTTTAGCAGAGGCTTATCAACGAGCTGTGGTGGTAGAAGAGATGGCTGAGTTGTACCATCATGCGTTAGCTATTGGAGAACCTGTGTTGTTGACGGAAAAAGAGGTTCGTTTAGTTTCTTCAAAAATTGCTCAGTACGGAAAAACGCAAGAATAAAGGGGGAGACACTAGCGATGGCAACTGAAGGAGTGATGACGTTGATAGAAGGACACCAAGTGGTTCGTTATGTCCAAGGAGTGGGAGTCAGCGAAATTTCTGATATGGTTGCCACCGAATATGCGCTCACTATTTTTGTTAATGACGAAGAAATGGCTACTATCGTTTGTAGCCCAGAGTACATGGAGGACCTCGTAGTGGGATTTTTGGCGTCAGAAGGAGTGATTCGCTCCATAGATCAAATTGAGGATCTGTATGTGAACAGCTTACGTGGAATGGCAAGAGTGAAAACTTCAAACCACATCAACTTCAATCAGGAGTTTTACAATAAACGATACATTGCTTCCTGCTGTGGCAAGAGCAGACAGACTTTTTATTTTTACAATGATGCACATATCGCGAAAAAAATTACGGATTCTTTTCAAATCTATCCAGACGACGTGTTTCATGCGATGGAATCGATGGAAAAAAGTTCAGATGTATTTCATGATACAGGTGGAGTACATACGGCCAGTCTAGCAGATGACAAAGAAATAATTCTATCGCGATCAGATATTGGAAGGCATAATGCGTTAGATAAAATTTACGGGTATGCACTTTCGCAGCACCTTGATCTCAAAGGCAAATTCATCGTTTTCAGTGGCAGATTATCTTCAGAGATTTTGATAAAGGTATCGAAAATAGGCATAGGGTTAGTGCTCGCAAAATCTGCGCCAACGAAGTTGGCATTGGAGATAGCGGACGAACTCAATATCACCACTATTGGGTTTGTTAGGGGTCAATCGTTTAATATTTACACGCATCCTGAACGAATTGTAATATAGCGGCTAATAATTAGGTGCCATTAACTAGATTTAAGTCTCGCATGGAAATGGACTGGTACGCTCTAGATAATTCCTTATTTTTAAATCGGGCAAAGTCTTTTACTGCGACAGCTAAATAATCCCTTAATCCTAAATTTTTTATCGGAACGTCTTCAAAGCTCCAGATATATAGAAAAAAACCTTCATCTGCATCGACTACTGCGTAACGTTGGTTGTTTTCCATGTGCAATAACACACGGCGAACGACGGCCATAAAATAATCCTCCTTATTTCATTGCGTTTAGCGCATGTTCGATGTCGTTTGCAATGGTCTCTGGAGTAGTGGCGGGGGCAAAGCGCCTAAGAATATGACCATCATGGGCAATTAGAAATTTTGTGAAATTCCATTTAATTGGTTCAGTATGCAAAATGCCTGGTGCGTTCTTTGTTAGGTATTTATAGAGTGGATGAGCAGTTGATCCATTTACATCTATTTTCGAAAAAACAGGGAATGATACTCCATAGTTGAGTTGGCAAAATTCTTGAATCTCCTCATTGCTACCAGGCTCTTGCCCACCAAACTGATTGCAGGGGAACCCCAATATGGAGAAACCACGGTCTTTAAAGTGTTCATATAGTTCTTCAAGTCCTTTATATTGCGGGGTAAAGCCGCATTTGCTGGCCGTGTTCACGATGAGTAATACCTGACCTTGATAGTTATTGAGGGATACTTTCTTGCCATCAGCTTGATAGACAGTGAAGTCATAAATTGACATTCGCGCCAGTCCTCCGTTCTATCTCAAGATTTCTCAGCAAGTTGATTATAGCATTTTTTAGATGGTACATTATGATCAGGTAAATCATCAAAAATCAAATATTGTGAGGTAGGAATCATGAAAAAGGTAATGTTTGTGGAAATAGGCATGGGAGTAGACCTGCACGGGCAGGATGTCAATACTGCCTGTGTACGGGCTGTCCGCGACGCAATCGGCCATAACTCAATGCCAGGAATGCGAAGTGTTTTGCAAGATGAGAACATCAATAACATGCAGGTGAAGGTGACGTTGGGTATCCCTGCTTTCATGGACAAAGTGGACGCAGAAGCGATCAAATCTGTCATACCCTATGGTAAAAAGGAAGTCGTCTTAGTACCAGGGGGATTGATCGCTAGTAGTGGTGTGGTATTGCCAGATAAAGGCGACATCAACGACGATGTGATTATTGTGAACGCGGTAGTAGAAGTCGGCTATTAAACTGCTTTTGCTTTGTTTCGGTAATGCGAGGTAATCCCGATAAAAATAAGCGCTACGATGGCGATCAGAAATGCAGTATAGTACAGGTCGTTAAAGCCTTGTTGGGCCACCGTTTGAATGGCTTTTGAAATGGCAGTTCTCACACTGGGCATGGGAATTTGTTGGATTTGGCTGTTGATGTTCCCAAAGCTTTGCAATGCGTGCATTTTGGCTAGTTCACTAGGTGGAATGGAGTTTGGGGGAATCCCTGCCGCACTTAAGTTTTTCATCAACTCAGTTGGGAATTTTGCCATCGAGCGGCTTAAAAATCCGGCAAATATCGTGGGTCCCAAGGTCATGCCTACTTGTCGGGACAAAGACAGAATACCCAGTGCGGTAGCCTTGTTATCCGGTACATTCTCTGTAATCAGGAAGTTGACGGGTGCACCAAGGGTAACGCCTACGCCAAATCCGATGAATGAACTGGCAATCACCATTTGCCACGTGTGCTGTACCCATAACGGGAATAAAAGTGCGCCTAATGCAGCCGCGATCATGCCTATTGTGAGCGTGCCAATAGGACCTCGTTTGTCCATAAAAGCGCCTCCACCCATGGCACCGACACCAGATGCTATTGCCATCGGCGTATACCAGTAACCTGCTTGGCTGGTAGGCCAGCCCAAGATGAGCTGATTAAATGCGGGGAGAAAGATAACAGAAGCCAAAGTTAACCCAGAGGTGAGTCCGATGGCAAGCGTCCAGCGGAGTTCCGTTCTGCGAAAAAGCT
>JAJZCJ010000176.1 GCA_021846145.1 Bacillota bacterium | reverse complement strand
GAGCTTCAATCGTTAGCTTTTTTCATCGCTGAATGAGGCGGCGTATGATACACTTTTCACAATGAGAGGAAGGATATTATGCACAACGCTGAATTTGCAGTAATCGGAGGCACAGGAGTGTATGATCCTGCACTGCTGGAATTCGCACAAGAGGTGGAGCTCGACACACCCTTTGGCAAAGCATATGCGACAATTGGAGAATATATGGGGAAGCGAATTGCGTTCATGCCTCGTCATGGAAAAACTCACAATGTTCCCCCCCACCAGATTAATTACAAAGCCAACATTCAGGCATTGTATCAAATTGGTGTAAAAAAAATATTTACGACCGCAGCGGTAGGTAGTATGCGTATGGCGATGCCACCAGGCGCACTCGTGATCATTGATCAGTTCCTTGATTTCACGAAAAGCAGACCTTCCACTTTTTACGAAAATGGAGAAAAAGTGGCGCATGTTGATATGACAGATCCGTACTGCCAAGATCTACGGCAACATTTGCGAAATACTGCGGCAACAATTAGTATCCCCGTGGTTGCTGGAGGAACTTATGTGTGTACAGAAGGACCTCGTTTTGAAACACCAGCGGAGATTCGCATGTATGAACGGCTTGGTGGTGATCTTGTCGGCATGACCAGTGTTCCTGAAACGGTGTTAGCAAAGGAACGAGGCATGTGTTATGCCACTGTCGCGATGGTGACAAATTTTAGTGCGGGGATGTCTGCAAATCCATTAAGCCATCAAGAAGTATTGGATGAAATGGCTAAAAATGTCCATCTAATCCGCAAGCTATTTTTTGAGGCGATTGCCTCACTCGATAGCGCACAAACTTGCCATTGCAATACAGCCGTAGGGATAATGTGAAGATAGGAGATTATTACCATGCGCAGGCTAATACATTCCATTTCGTATATTGATGATGACTCAGGTAAAAATATATCTCATGGTTACCTGATTACCAACGGGGATCGTATTGAATCCATTAATCAAGGGGATCATCTAGGAGATCAGATTCATTTTGATGAGATAATTGACGGTTCTAATCGATTGGTGTTGCCAGGCTTTATTAATACACACGGTCATGCCGCCATGTCTTTATTACGAGGATTTGCTGATGATTTGCCATTACAAGCGTGGTTAAGCCAATTGATTTGGCCAGCAGAGGATTTATTAACAGCGGATGATATTTATATTGGCACTCAGCTCGCCATGTTGGAAATGCTGGAAACTGGTACGACCACATTCACAGACATGTATTTTCATATGAATCGTGTGGCTGATGCGGTAGTTGATGCAGGCATGCGTGCCGTTTTGGGTCGAGGAATGGTAGCGCTTGGAAATGGCGGTGAGCAGTCACTAGCAGAAAGTCAATCTTTCATACGCGAATATCACCTTGCAGGAGAAGGACGGATTCATACTACGCTGGCTCCCCATGCACCCTATACGTGTCCAGCAGATTTCCTTGGTAAAGTGATGATGGCTGCCGAAGCACTACAAGTGCCATTGCAAATCCACGTTTCAGAAACTAAACGTGAGGTGGAGGAGTCATATGAACAATATGGCGTTTCACCTGTTAAATGGTTAGCAAATCAAGGGTTGTTCGCATTTCCTGTGATTGCTGCTCACTGTGTACATGTCAATGATGAGGATATCAGCCTATTACAACAACAGCATGTTCACATTGCTCACAATCCAGGGAGTAATTTGAAATTGGGTAGTGGTGTTGCACCATTGGTGCCATTTTTAAAACATAATATTCAAGTAGGTATTGGCACGGATGGAGCTTCAAGCAACAACAAATTGGATATGTTTGAAGAAATGCGCCTGGTGGCTTTAATCCATAAGGGGGTCAACCTCCAGGCTACAGATATTGATGCTTTGACTGCGCTTCATTTAGTAACCGCACAGGGAGCCAAGACACTTTTTCTTGAATCAGGGTTAGGTACACTTCATCCCGGTGCGCCAGCCGATTTTCAGCTGATCGACATTTCTGGATCAAGATATTACCCTCGCCACAGTTTGCTATCGCATGTGGTATATAGTTCTCATGGTGGAGACGTCACCGACGTATATGTGGCAGGGAAACCATTGCTTAGAAATCGTGAATATTTAACCTTGGATAAAGAAAAAATTCTCGCAAGTGCATTGAAAATTGGTGCAAAATTTCAACCAATAAGAGATCAGTACAATCGATTAAAATAATCGATACGACGTTCGGTAATAGTGAATAGGATTCTGAAAATGCCAAGTGCTGGTTTCTTCAAATAACCAATTAGGAAATGCGGGAATTCTCAGCGCCAATTCTGTTTTATGCAGTTGATTTTTCAACGAGATCACCCCCTTAGAGGTTAGTTTGACCGAATCAACGGCTGTACATGTGACAAAAATAATGTCAAGAAAGGGTTAACTACGTGTGCGTATTTTAATTACAAATGATGATGGTATTCATGCATCTGGGCTTTATGCAATCGCTATGCACTTAGCTAAAATTGCAGAAGTAATTGTTGTTGCCCCGGAACGTCAACAGAGTGCTACCAGTCACTCCATTACCTTACATAAACCATTACATGTGAATTCGGTACAGTGGGGTGATGCCATTACTGCTTATCAAGTCAATGGCACACCTGCTGACTGTGTCAAAATTGCCCTTGGTGTATTGTGCGAACACGCACCAGATATCGTGATTAGTGGCATTAATAGTGGAGCCAATTTGGGGTCAGATATTATTTACTCTGGAACGGCTGCGGCTGCGGCTGAAGCTGCCTTACAAGGCAAACCGGCGATTGCTTGTTCGCTGGTAAAACCACCTTTTGAATTTACGGCTGCTGTTCAGGTAATAACGACCATTGTTAAAACAGCATTACAACAAGGCATTCCTGAGCATACTTATCTTAATGTCAATATCCCTCCAGGTTCGCTTGATCAGATTAAGGGAATCAAAGTGACACAAAACGGAGTCCGCACATATCACAATATTTACGAAAAAAGGTTGGATCCATTAGGTCGGGCCTATTATTGGCAAGCAGGGGAACTTGTTGAATCAGAGAACGCACCAGATACAGATATTGTTGCTGTTAATAACGGTTTTGCCAGCATCACACCGGTGCAGTTTCATTTTACAAACCCATCACACCTTGCTACACTTAAAACGTGGAATTTTGAAAAATGATAGGAGTTAATGATCAATGAGTAACGGACTCATAGTGATGGCTACCATCGATTTGAAAGCAACAGAAGACTTGTATCTGCTCGTTGATTTCATGAATCGCAATTTAAAAGATAAAGATATTATTTTTGGCCTATCCAAATCAATTGAGGAAGGCCATTATACAATCACGCTATATAAGGCTAACTAATGAAAAAACGATTATTTTTAATCACATCCAGCATTATTGTCATTCTGCTGTGCGCCGTCACGTTGTTCTTGGTTTGGCTTTTCCCGCTTCTGTCTTCGCCAGATGATGCAAACGTAAGCGCTGCAATCATGGCATTAAATCACACACCAATTAGCCGTGTGGAGCAGGTAAATGTATTTACAGGAGGACAATTAGAACGTTCCGTACAAGGTATTGATTCGATCGGCCGGAAAATGTACGTTTTTGTATCTGGAAATCAAGTATTCAGTGTACTAAAAAATTCAACAATATCAGCTAACAAAGCGCAAGCTATTGTTAGTCATTCGGGATTTCCTATTCAATCGTTTGTCAGTGTAGTGCCTGGAATGTTAAGCTTAGCAAATATGAATAATACTAGTTCACAAATTTCGCCACAAGTTTGGGAAATTACTGCAAAATTAACAAGCGGGCAATATCTTTTTGTATATCTTGATCTTCATACGGGGCGAAGAATTTATGATTTTACAACAGCACCCATGGTGGCGGTTAGTTCGCAAGTAACCGGAAATTTCTAAGCTTTATTTGGGCAACTTGTTTCATATTGGTTGACTATTTTTACTGACTCCTCTTTTCAGAAATGGTATACTTTTAATCAGAAGAACAGGAAGGGGGGAACACTCACATGTCGCGCATACGCCTTCTTCCTACCATTGGCGGGTTAATATTAACCTTTATCTTGCTGTTTGGTGGTTATCAAATATATCGCAACTTTGAAGTGGTTCAACCCTTACAGGTTCAACTTAAGCAAATACATGCTGTCATCAGTGCACAGGTGGTGACCGTTGCTCAAAACCCTACCGTCGCGGTTAAATTGGAGGGGGTTAGCAATCTACAAACCACTTACACGCAAATCCAAAACGTAATTGTGAACAATTTAGGAAATCCAGTGCCAATTTCAATTATTGACAAACGTTCTGCGGCTTTAAAAACTGCTTATGAGCAAATGCAGCCCATTTTATTTCAAGGGATTGCCCATGGAAATTACGTCAGTATGATTAACAGTTTTCAAAAAGCTTGCCAGTTACACCACATACAAAGCAAATTATCGATGAACAGTCAATATATTTTTGTACAATTAACTCAACACAATTCCTACCTTTATGATGTTGTCCCCTATTCCATCAAAAGTTCGGGGGTGTTTTCATAATGAAAGAGTGGTTGTTAGGTGCTTCCATAGCAGTTGTTATATTTTTGGCAGTTCTTGGACTTAATGTGTTGCCTCTTTTAGTCCTAGTTGGACTCGGCTTCATTTTGTACACACTAGTCGATAAGAGACAATTAATTCAAACTGGATCTAAAGAAACTGCAGTGAAACACGCTATTAATTTTGAACACATTGGTGGGCAGGAATCTGCAAAGCGAGAATTGATGGAAGCTTTAGACTTTTTACGTTATCGTGAAAAAATCCGCAGCCTAGGCATTAGGCCTTTAAAAGGCATACTTTTAACAGGGCCGCCTGGTACAGGTAAAACAATGATGGCTAAGGCAGCAGCAACATACACGGATTCTGCATTTGTATCTGCTTCAGGAAGTGAATTTGTTGAGATGTATGTCGGCGTAGGTGCACAGAGAGTTCGTGAGCTTTTTAGAAAAGCTAGACAAGCAGCTCGTAAAGAAGCAAAAGACAATGCGATAATTTTTGTCGATGAAATCGATGTAGTGGGAGGTAAAAGGGGAGGGCACAGTCATCAAGAATACGATCAAACATTAAACCAACTATTAACTGAAATGGATGGTATGCAAACAACACAAAATCCATTAATTTTAGTTATAGCCGCGACTAATCGTCCGGATATATTAGATAGCGCACTATTGCGACCAGGTCGTTTTGATAGACAGATTCGAGTGGAATTGCCTGATCGGGATGGTCGTCTGCATATCCTTAAAATTCAAAGTGAAAATAAACCTTTGTCAGCAAATGTTGACTTAGTTGCGATTGCAAAAGAAACATTCGGATTTTCAGGTGCACAATTGGAAAGCTTGACTAACGAAGCAGCGATTATTGCACTTAGACAAAATGCCACGGAAATTACTCATGAGTTTTTTAGGGAAGCTATTGATAAGGTGCTGATGGGTGAAAAAACTGGTCGCAAACCTACGGATGATGAACTGTATCGGGTGGCGGTACATGAACTAGGCCATGCAGTGGCATCGGAAATGCTACGTGAACATTCAGTGTCACATATTACGATTGCACCTCGTGGTAATGCACTTGGCTTTGTAAGACAGGTGCCAGAGGCTGATTCTTATCTGTATACTAAGGATCAGCTTGATCAACAAATCATGGTGGCGCTGGGCGGCGCAGTAGCGGAGGAATTGATTTTTCATACACGTTCCACCGGGGCACAAAATGACTTTATGCAAGCAGGTCGCATTGCGCGCATGGAAGTCGTTTGTGGCTTAAGTCGGATTGGCATTGTAGCAGAAGATCACTTACAAGATAATATTTTGGATGAAGAAGTTCGGTTTATTTTATCTGAACTGGAAGATCATACGCAAAATTTGCTAGAACCATTTAAAGAGATGATTGAACCTTTTGCTAGAACTCTTGTCAATTGTGAAACAGTTGATGGGGAATCATTTCGAAAATGGCTTTACAATCCGGACAGTGAATTTACTCGTCAGCAAGAAATTTCTTAATCAATTACTGTTTGAATCGATTTGGACTTGCAATGCCAAATTTGCATTGCAAGTCTCTCTTTTTTACAATACGATATGGAAGTCATTCATCTTGGAGGGATACACGTTGTCGTTGGTATTAATTCGCCATTTGCAGGAATATATCGGAAAAGAAATTGAACTACAAGGCTGGCTGCATCAAAAACGGTCTTCTGGAAAAATACAGTTTCTACAAATTCGTGATGGAAGCGGATTTGTGCAAGGAGTTCTCGTTAAAGATGAAGTCGAACCTGAAGTGTTTGAAAATGCTAATCACTTGACACAGGAAAGTTCGATTCGATTGATTGGAGAAGTAAAAAGAGATGATCGAGCCCCATCAGGTGTGGAGTTATTAATTAAGCACGTGGAAATGATTAGTCCTTCTCATGATTATCCCATTACACCTAAGGAACATGGTGTTGATTTTTTATTGGATCATCGACATCTGTGGATTCGTGCGCCTCGGCAAAGAGCCATTTTGAAAATAAGAGCAGAAATAATCAAAGCAATCCGAGCATTCTTAGATAATCAAGAGTTTACTCAAGTTGATCCACCTATTCTCACTCCCTCTTCTTGTGAGGGAACCACCAATCTTTTTAATACAAAGTATTTTGATCAAGATGCGTACTTGACGCAAAGTGGTCAACTTTATATGGAAGCGGCTGCAATGGCACTTGGTCGAGTTTATTCATTTGG
>JAJZCJ010000175.1 GCA_021846145.1 Bacillota bacterium | reverse complement strand
ATTTGTTATATTATTTCACACCTACTCATAGATGTGGTACGTTTATGTAATCAAACCATATGGTCTGGAGGATTACCAAATTCATGAAAAGAACGATCAGCGTTGTCGGCTTAGGTTTTATTGGATTGCCCCTTTCACTCTCCTTTTGTGAAAAAGGATTGACTGTAATAGGTATGGATGTGGACCGCAGAAAGATCGAGCAGCTATTGCAAGGACACACCTCTATTCATGAGGATTATAAAGAAGAGTCTTTATCTTCAATATTGCAGCGCCACTTACAAAACGGCAACTTTTCGCCTACTTTTGACTGGAAGGATACTCGTGATAGTCAGGCTTTTATCGTCACTGTTGGAATTCCAGTCAGTTTAGAAGGACAGTTGAATACGGCTCCTTTATATCATGCCATGGAGGACTTAGGACAAGCTATTAAGCCTGGTGATTTAGTGCTGATTCGCAGCACCCTTATTCCAGGAATGATGGAAGAACAACTTATTCCACGCCTCAGAGAAAAAAGCGGACTAGAGCCAGGAGTCGACTTTCATATTGCCTATGCTGCAGAACGCGTGGCTGAGGGGCGAGCCATGTATGAGTTTCAGACACTCGACATCGTCCTTGGTGGCTATACAGAATCATGTGCGCTGGCGGCCAAAGATCTACTTAGTGAACTAACCTCAGGTCAACTACACATTACTACACTTGCCGTCGCAGAATCGGTCAAAGTCGTTGAAAATGTTCAACGGGATGTGAATATCGCGTTGGCGCAACAATTGGCACGCTATTGCGAAGCCCGCAACATAAACGTTTATGAATTAATTAGAATGGCTAATACACATCCCCGAGTGAATTTACTAGAACCAGGCATCGGCGTGGGTGGCTATTGCATTCCCAACGCTTATCATTACTTAGGTGCGTCATTACAAGATGAAAACGCGCTGCCGCTTTTCCGATTGGCGCGCCAAATTAATGCCTATGTACCAAATTACCTAATGGATCGTCTGGCAGGAGAACTCATGGATATGGGGAAACCCATTGCAAACAGTCATATTGCCGTATTAGGGCTTGGCATGAAGGACGGTTCCAATGATACGCGCAACAGTCCTGCCGTTGACTGCGCAGAATTGCTAATTTCCTACGGTGCCAACTTAAAAGCATTTGATCCGACGGTGACAGATTTTTTACCCTACCAAGTAGCATCACTGGAAGAATGCTTACAAGAAGCAGACGCTGTACTCGTGGGCACATGGCAACCAGATTTTGCAATGATAGATTGGGAAAAGAAATTACCACTTTGTAAGTCTGATGTTGTGTTTGTGGATTTAAAAGATCGCCTCACCCCATATACGGCTCAACATCCTTCCGAGGTGAAAAGTCGATGACCTTTCCCCCACAGGAAGTAAGTGGCACAACATCGTCAAACGTACTAATTGTTAGCTATTTATTTCCTCCAGTGGGGGGAATCGGCGTTCAACGGCCGTTAAAATTTACACGCTATTTAGGACAATTTGACTGGCACGTTTCCGTCCTCACCACAGACGGCGTTTATTCTGCTACGATGGATCATAAATTAGTAAATGAGATACCACAAACGGTTAACGTATTTCGCATCAATGACCCAGTATCGCGCTGGATCGGTCGTTTTATCAATAGCAATAAGGACAAGTCCGTCGCGAAAAGTACCCCAACCACCGCATCGCCAACGTTCAAAAAACGGCTGGGGCAATGGCTAAAGGTAGCAAAAGACGCCCTGCTCATCCCAGACGAGTCAGTACTCTGGGCAATTCAAGCCGCCTTTACAGGCAGTATGCTCGTGCGAAAGCATAAAATTGCTTGCGTTTATACCACATCGGGGCCGAACAGCACTCACTTGGCTGGCATGCTAATTCAACGCTGGACAGGGGCGAAATGGGTGGCTGATTTTCGCGATCCTTGGATTGATAATATGCATTTTCAACGAACAGGATTGCGCAAAGAGCTAGAAGCTAGGCTAGAAAACCAAGTATTCCGTAAAGCCGATGCCGTTATCACGGTGACTAACAGTTTCCGTGATTTATTTGCGGCTAAGTATCCTAATTATCAAAGTAAAATTTCTGTGATTCGCAATGGGGTCGACCCCCACGATTATCCACTTGACCCCTCCCCAGCATCCCGTTCAGGTCCATTCACCATTTTTTATGCGGGAATTTTATATCCTGAACGTTCTCCAGCTGCATTCTTTGAGGCCTTGTCTAATTTGCTTCAATCAGGATTGATTCCCGCTACTAACATACGCGTTCAATTTGCTGGCGTATTTGATTATCCTGGAAAAAACGATCATCAAAAACTGCTAGAACTACACCATTTACAAAAGAATGTAGAGTTACTTGGTTACCTCTCTCATAACCAGGTCATTAAGGCAATGAATGAAGCGCATGCCCTATTGTTGATCGGCGAGGGACAAGCCCAGTCAGCGATGTACATTCCCGGAAAATTATATGAGTATCTATACACTCAACGCCCCATTCTCGCGCTCATGCAAGATGGCGAAGGTGCCAATATTATTCGATTAGCAAATGCGGGTATTGTAGTGCCACCAAAAAACACTGTACAAATTGCAGAAGCGATTCACCAAATGTACCAGTCATTTTTAGATCACATTCCATTCACACCGAATGAAGCAATTATTCGCCAGTTCTCTCGAATTGAACAAACGAATGAACTTGCCGCCTTGTTAAATAATTTAGTAATGGCGCAAAATGAATAACTAAACACAGAATCAGCTATTGTCCCTGTCATTCTAATCAAAGGATGCATCTATTGAATCAGAGGGAGGGATTTAACAGATGCATCCTTTATATAATCACGCTCGTTCGTTCATAGGTCAGCCTGTAGTCATCCATGCTTATGGACGGCCCCATTACGGCATTTTGCATTCTGTAACTACCGATGGCACCTATCTCAATAGGATTTCGCACACAGGTTATTCACCTACAGATGCAAATACAACTGATGAAGATGCAGCAGAACTTGTGTTTTTACCGTTTCTTTTTTTACCATGGCTTGCTATTGCAGCATTATCCCCATTGTGGTGGTGGTAATTGGTTTACGTGGCTGTCCCTATGCGAATGTGGACAGCCACCAATTTGTTAATCCGTTTGTAAGTTTTTTACCATTACAATCGTTTGCGTTTGCATAGATGGTACTTCCTGAAACCCCAATTTCTTTAAGAAATTAATACTTGCCTGATTGGAGGATTGTACAAATCCTTCAAGTTCTATCAGCCCCATACCTCTAGCCTCTTGTTCTAATAATTTCATTATTCGGGTACCATAGCCTCGTCTTTTATGAGGCACAGAGAGTACTAAAGACCCAATATTCATCTTCCCACCATCATCGATGACGACACTTACATAGCCAGCCAACTGATCATTCACGGTCACCATTCTGGTCTGTGCCGAATGCACATATTGTATGACATTGTCCAAATTCAAATCATAACCATAACTTTCTTGAAATACTGGGCCCATTTCGTCTTTTGTCACCTGCATAATCCAAGCTTGGTCTTCTGGAGAAAAAGGACGAAGTGTAATTTGTGCAGGTGTCACCATCGACGTCGGAGGATGGGTCATTTCTACTTCTGTGACTCCTACCCCCGATGTCTGTTCATTTGCCAATTTGTTCTTCTTATTACTCGAATGATGCTTTTTTTTACTTGTTTTCGTAGACGAAATACGCTTGTGTTGCTTTAATTGATTAACCATGCCCCGACCTCTCCCCTTTACATAAAAGAACTAAACGTAAACCAAAACAGTGCGCCAACACATAATCACTATATGTAGGAGTGGTATCAAACGACAAAAAAAAAGCCGGGGAAAATCCGCAGCTTTTTTCAAGACATTATACAGGTAAAATTATTTTCTTGATCGCAATCGGGTAGAACGCAGACGCATCCAAGACTTATAGGTCATCAGCACCAAGAATAACCAACCAGCTGTTTGAAAAAAGATAAACAAAATCCATACAGCAGCCAGAGAAAAATGTGTTAATGTGACGATGAATGACGTCAAAAAAGCCATGCCCGTAATAAACAACGAACGACTAAAAGCAATTCTATTAAGTGCCTTATATTGAATGATAATCGATACGATTAAAATAACGATAGCCAACAACCAAATTACACCATTCATATGCATTCTGATTTAAGCTCTGGTCAACCGATCAAGACCACCTAAATAAGGGATCAAAACTTTAGGGACACGAACGGAGCCATCCTCCTCCTGATAGTTTTCAAGAATTGCTGCCACTGTGCGTCCAATGGCCAATCCAGAGCCATTTAATGTATGAACAAATTCAGGTTTTGCTTTATCATTTCTGCGAAACCTGATACTACTACGTCGTGCTTGGAAATCCTCAAAATTACTACAAGAGGAAATTTCCCTATAAGTATTGGCAGATGGTAACCACACTTCTAAATCAAATTTCTTAGTTTCCTTAAAACCAAGATCTCCTGTACATATCTCAATCACACGATAAGGAAGATCTAATTTTTGTAGAATAACTTCTGCATCCCCAACGATGGAATTCAACGCATCGTATGAATTTTCAGGTAGCACAAATTGCACAAGTTCAATCTTATTAAATTGATGCAAACGAATTAACCCTCTTGTATCTTTACCGCTTGAACCTGCTTCTGAACGAAAACAGGTACTAAAACCTGCATACTTAATCGGTAATTGTTCAAATGAAAGAATCTCATCCCGATGTAAATTTGTCACCGGTACTTCTGCAGTTGGAATCAAGTAATAGTCCCAGTCTGCAATCTTAAATACATCTTCTTCAAATTTAGGCAAGTTGCCCGTGCCTATCATGCTCTCTTTATTGACAAGATAAGGAGGCCATACTTCAATGTATCCGCGCTCTCCAGTTTGAACATCAATCATAAAGTTGATGAGAGCACGCTCCAGTCTCGCGCCCATTCCTGAGGCAAACACAAAACGCGATCCGGTAACTTTAGCTGCTCGTTCAAAATCAAAAATACCTAAACTCGTACCTATTTCCCAATGCGGTTTCGGAGCAAAGTTGAGAATGGATGGTTCCCCGTGGATTCTAATTTCTACATTGTCTTGCTCAGAACGCCCATACGGAACACTCTCATGAGGCACATTAGGTAGTCGCATTAAAATGAAAATTTGCTCATCATCAAGCACTTTTAACCGGTCATCTAATGCTTTAATCTGATCGCCCACTAAGCGCATATCTTCAATTAGTTCATCAGCATTCTGCATGTGTTGCTTACGCTTTGCCACTTCTTGAGATACGCTGTTACGCCTAGCCTTTAATGACTCAGTTTGTGCGATCAACTCTCTTCTTTCCTTATCCACTATAAAAAAACGTTCAAAGAGAGTAAGCGTATCAAGTGGTTCATTACGTTTCTCTAGTGCTTGTTTAATAATTTCCGGATTTTGACGAAGCATTTTTGCATCTAGCATGTGTTCAACTCCTTAATTTCCATGAACTATTCTCGTTCAATGGAAACCTCACCGTTAAATGTATACCCAAATCCCCTTGATGAGACAATCAATTGGGGAAGCGTAGGATTTTCCTCAAGTTTTTCTCGCAAACGTGAAATATACACATATAAGTCTTCTTTTTTCCCTGAACCCGATGGCCCCCAGATATGGTTGATCAATTGCTCAGTGGGAATATATCGCCCATTAGACGAAATAAGCGTTTTTAATAGTACCAGTTCCGTTTGGGATAAGCTTATACGCTTGCCTCGAACATTTACAATCGCATCATGAAAAGAACGCATAGTTAATTCGTACTTTTGCATAAGAAACTGCTTGTTATCGATGGTATTTAGTATTCTTTGAATGTCATCCCCAAGCGCATTCCAAGGCTTTGAAATAATATCATAAGCCCCTAATCGCAAGGCTTTTTCCTCTATCTCACGTTTACTGACCGGTGAAATCAATACTAAGTTCGTATTGGGTACTTTCGCTATATTTCTCCATATTGTCAGTTGTGACCGAGTGACATAAGCAACTTCATAAAATAGCACATCCAGATCATTATCTTGACATTGCTGTATTATGCTGTCCTTTTGTTGAACAGCATATACTTCATGTATAGAAGGAATATAAGATTGAATGCGATTTAACGCCCAACCATTTTTAGTAGCTATGCCTATATGCATAGCAAACAACCCCCTACAACGACACGATCCTATAAATACACTATGTCAATACTCTCAATGCATCGTTTTATGATCTATTGCTTTCATGTCTTGTGATGATCCACAATCTTTCTAAAATGAAGATGAATTCTTGTGTCTTCTGTCAATTCCGGATGAAAAGCAGTGACCAATAAATTACCTTGTTGAGCTGCTACTATTCTGCCTTCAAATTCAGAAAGGATCTCAACTTTCGCACCACATTTTACTATATGTGGTGCTCTAATGAATACAGCAGGAAAGTCCTCCGCGATTCCTTTGATATGTATGGGAGTCTCGAATGATTCTCTTTGCCTTCCAAAACTGTTTCTGTTTACAATTATATCCATCAGTCGGAGATGAGCACTTTCAAATCCTTCAATTTGATCAGCAAGCAAAATTAACCCTGCACACGTTCCAAAAATCGGCATGCCCTGTTTAGCCTTTTCTTTGATAAGTAAAGACAACTGATACTTATCAATGAGTTTGCCAATGGTGGTACTTTCTCCACCAGGAATAATCAATCCGTCAATCATTTCGATATCTTCCGGGTGTTTTACGAGCACGGGATTATCGCCTAACATGCGAACACTGTTAGCATGCTCACTGACTGCCCCTTGAACGTTTAATATACCAATATTAAATCGCTTCTCTGTTACCAAAGATC
>JAJZCJ010000174.1 GCA_021846145.1 Bacillota bacterium | reverse complement strand
CTGGCGGTGCCTTTCTGGGGCGAAGCAGTGCGTAAAAACAACAGCTTATTCATTCACCCGATGACGTTGGCACCCTACGATGATCAGCTTGCCGAGCTTCTGAAAGTGCAGCGCGTAACTGAATCCCAAATTGACGCGTATATCGATGCAAATAAGTTAGGGAAAACTGCTAAATTAATTGAGATGCGTAGAACTGGCCAAGTGGTCAGAAATTATGACATGTCGCAATTGGGAGAATTGGTGGACATTCAGCAATGCGAATTTATCAAGTTTGTCGATGAACATCGCACCGACCTACATGAGCATCTGTGGTATGCATTAGCTGCAAATCTCGCGCCATTTGCGGAAAATGGCCGTACTCTGTTTCATGCACTATCGGAGGGTCATCAAAAATACACGGAGAAGGAAGCGGATTATAAATTTGACCACACATCAGCCGCATTACAAGAAGGCAACTATCCGGTAGGGTGCAAAAAGCTAGGCGAAGATGGATTTGTATGCTCGTTACTTGATACCTGCATGGCCAAAGTAGTAGCCAATTATCCATCGGTTTACGCCGACACACCGATGAGCCTCACTGACATGCAACAATATACCCACGAAATTGCAACACAGAACGATACAAGTAGCCAATTCAGACGGTTTGCACTGGGTTGGCAACGACTTGATGAAAACGACAAAATGGATATTTTGAATCAAGTTGCAGACAGTCGTGGCTGGACCAAGCAACAAGAACGCAACGAATTTGTGAAACGAATGAAATTGGTGCATCCAAAGCGGAATGCTACTACTGCTTACTTACCTAAAATCAAAGATTATTTTGGAAACGCTCCTGGGCGCGAAGAGTTGGTTTTGCCTCCAGGTTATATGGTTAAACAAGGAAAGCTTTACGGGCAGCGGAACGGCAAAAACGGAGAATTGGAAAACGAATTAGTGGCGGAGCAAATGCTCATCATTATAGAGACGGGACACGATTATGATCGCGGCGAAGTCGCAACCAGAACGCTTGCTTTTCAAACGGCATTGGGGGATTGGGAGCATGTACAAGTCGCACGGGCTGATTCCAGTGATGGTAGGTCACTGCACAAAGCACTGGGAAATTCATCATTTAACATGTCCAGCGATCAAGGATTGGTTGATGATCTTTCATTTGTTAGACGAATTCCCTACTGCTATGTTTTTGCTCGTTGCCGCGCTCACTCCGCCATTATTACCTGCACTAGGTTCATCAGGGCAAAGCCACACCGTTGCCGTATGTGGTGATCGTGGTAGTGGCAAATCGATGATACAGAAGATCGGTGCATTCGCATACGGAAAACATGAAGCATTGGTACGCAGTTGGGACGCGACATCAGTCGGAATGGAACAAGCGCTAGCCCTGCGCACGCACATGCCTGCCTTTTACGAGGATCTGCAGAATGCCACTGACCACCAAGTCAACCAACTGGTGTACAAAATTTTTAACCAACAGGGACGAGAACGCGGTGCCAAAGAGGGAGGACTCGGGAAACAGCCGAATTCCAAACGATCATGATCGCATCAGCAGAAGCAGACATCAGAGAGAAAGCGCAATTCCAGGGATTCCTCCGCAGAAGTCTTGTCGTGACCGATCCGGTATTTGACCAGCTTAGCAAAAAGGATATATCAGAATTCCTCATCCCACTAATAAAAATTATGGAAGACAACCGAGGCAGCTTTGGGAGGGGCTGGGTAGCACACATCCAACAAAGATTGCTCACTGACGAAAAATCCAATCAGTTATCCGATCGGATTGAGTATTGGGTTCGCTCTTTGCAAAGCATGGCGGATGAAGCAGATGCCAGCGGTGTGGATCCCACGCTGGCGCGGTTGATGGCTCAACATTTTATCACTGCCGAACGATTGTTTCTGCTTGACATGTACGTGAAGCGGAAACCAAACGAGGAAAGAGGATTCACATGCACGTCAGTGGGATTCATTCCGCTTGAGGATGATTGACGTGCATCTGGTTCCGCATGTACATACATAGAGTGGTGCAATATGCACACTGATGCACGCAAAGTGAACGAAATTAGGGGGTTGACAAGCGTAAAACGCGCTAAAATTGTGGTATCAGTATAAAAGGGAGTGGTTGGGATGAACAGTAAACGTGTGGTGTTGTATTACGATGACGAGTGCGATCCGAAAATTAGTGAGTTTTTAGCACGTGTGCCACAGCGGAGGACAAGCTCGGAATTACGAAGGTTGTTGCTACGTGGCATGGAGGAAGAGAAGAAAGGGAAGCGCGGCTCGCTAGTCAACAACAGTAAGGGGCGGAGCTCGCGGGCGCTTCGCTTTTTTTTCTATGTTCTCTATAATGTGTATTATAGGGTATGTGATCTTAATCAATCTTAAATACTTTCATTTTTGGTTGTGATATATGGTGATTATAAGCTTTGGAGGTAAATGGGTGGAAAGCCAATTTATAAAAATCAATCATCCTGAATATGTATATCATGGAACTCCATCACGCAGTTTATCGGGTTTCGGGATTAACCTAATTGATATTAATTATTGGAAAATGAACAAAGATTTCGGAAGAGGATTCTATACAACGATTGATCTTGCCCAAGCCCAAGAATGGGCTCTTAAAAGAGCCGAACAAGATCCAAATGAACAGGCATGTGTATTACAAATTAGATGTGATCTGTCGTATGATTTGACCAGGGTTAGACAACATATTTTTCTGGGCGAAAGTAGACAGTGGTCAGACTATATTTTGATTCATCGGCTTTCAGAACCGGATGAAAAGACCGATCCGTGCAATAATGAAGGTTGGGAACATTTTGATGTTGTAATTGGCCCTATGGCTGACAATAATACTGGGGGACTTATTGACAAGTATAAAGCTAATTTCCATGATCGAGATTGGTTCTACCAGAACATTAGGATGTCTGCGAACGGCGACGCTCGTCAGGGTTTGGGTCTAGGTAATCAGATTGTCTACTGCGACGAAACATTAGCGCAAAAATTTTTGCACCTTCACTCGTACTGGGTGTATGATGAAAATAAGGAGGAATGGCATCATGAAAACGAATAGCGAAAACATATTTGATCTTTATTTTGATGCAATTATTGATGAATTCGCCAACCTCCAAAAATGTTCACAAGAAGAAGCCAAAAGGAAAGTACTGCCGTATAAAAAAGCGATACAAATGATTGGAATGTACGATTCGTCGCGAGACATAGCGATTACCGTTAAAAAGTTCATGGATGCCAGATGGACTCCTGAACAATGGGAAAAACGTATTATTAAGTTACGAAAGGGAAAACCATCTAACTCATGTTCAAATCAAAACGATGGTTCAGACAAAACTTTGATCGCGGCATACCATATACAGGTTCAGGAAAAATCCAAAGATGGCAGGAAAAGGAAGGATCAAGCTAGCTGCAAAATGGGGCATCGGATTCCTAAAACAAAACAACGTGCACCAAGATGGTATGCGCCTGCGATAGCTCATGGAGGCAAATTCGAAAATGCAGAGATCGGGGTAGCCTTTTTAGCATCTAAAAATAGATCTTTAGGGAATATTCAAAATAATGATATACACCTTTATCACATCGGTAAAAATGGGTATTTAGTGGTAAAGGGTGCGGATGGGAAGATGGTTGATTCAGTTCGTAAGGTTTTGAATCATGAATAATTAGCGCAATCTAATGTCTAAACATTTGGGCACGAAATGGGCACGAAACGTTGAATAAGTGGGAATAATGCAGACTAAACGTTACAGGATAAAAGGCAAAAAACCTTGATTTAACGGGCTAAATGAGGAACGTGGACAAAGTGAGATTGCCCGTTTTCCACCTTGACACGGTGGGGGTCATAGGTTCAATTCCTATCTGCCGCACCAAAATAACAATCATAATAAAGAACTGCCAACTTGGGAAACCGGTAGGCAGTTTTTTATTTGCTACATATTACTGACTACTTAACATAGATCCAATTGTAAATGACTCTGGTGGTGGATGGTTTAAAAACCAACATTTGCTACATGACATCGAAATCATGAGAGTGTTATGTTAATCTCATATTCTCTTGTTTCGACTCATTGGATGTAAAAACGGAGGAGTTAAACTTGAAAAGAGAGCATTATAAAATTTTAGTTGTCGCTGGTTGTTCTGCCATGATGCTTACTCTCGTTGTAGGATGCGGTTCTACAGACGTGGTTCAAGCATCACAAAATCCCACTTCTCTACCCGTTCATCGCGAATCCTCAAATCAAGTTCATGTGAGTCGAACGACAACCACCGATTCAGAAAAATCAAAAAGCATCCCAACTCCACAAGTCATTCTTGATGCGCCGACAATTTGGGCTCTCAACACGGTACACGTCACAGGACGAGTCCAACATCCTGTCGGAGCGAATAAGGTAACATTGTGGATGGATCTTTCCAGCGGCTACACCGTTTCAAAAATTTCAGTTGCGATTGGTACGGATGGTTCATTTCAAACAAATTTCCTTCTTAACGGAGGTGGTCCGGAAACATATACTTTTTACGCTTCCTATCCTAGTGGCGGCACTGTAAGCGTACAGAGGACAATCAGCGTATTACCGCAGTCTGGAAACTGGCCAACACCTCTAACCGCAGCACGTAATCAGGCGAAGCAAATGGGGGCAACACTGCCCATTTTGGAACCTACTTGGTTGCCGCAAACCATTTCTTTTGGAATGATTTCAAAACCATATTATTCATTATACGTCGCTGCAAAATCCTTTACGTATAATGAATCGATTTATTTGACAAAAATCCCTTACGGAATCAATCAGGCAAAATTGAACTTGAATCCAGTGCCCCTTCTTGCTCAGATTAGCGGAGTCCAATTTTCAACCAACGAAGCCGCCCAAAAGCAGATGATGTACGGAGTACAGCAGGTTTTAGGCGGAAAATTACCTGCAAGCACCGTCAATCTTGGTAGTGGTTTGACTGGAATTACGTATCAAGGGACACAAAATGAAACGATTCTCTGGCATGAAGGGGATTGGACTTTGGGTGTTTGCGGACCGGATACAATGCTGGATCCGGAGCAGGCCAAAAATGTTGTCAACATTTTGAATTCAGTATATTTGCCTCCCACAAACGGACTCGTATGGATTCAAGATATTGGGGGATCGTATGGAGGTGTTATGGGTAGGCAGGTATCTGTCAGTTTTGTTGAGGGTTCCGATTTATATAGTGTTTCTTCCCAAGGCATCTACAACGCTTTGGTGATCGCTTCTTCGATGAAAAACTGAATCCATTCAACGACGGTGAACGAATCACCGACAACAGCGTGAACTGCTACAGAATACGCCAATTACTATCCTAAATGCATCCTAACCTGACAGCATATTTGTGTATAGCTCTGACGTCAGATAGGGGTATAGTTTAGTATGACAAGCATTTCAATTCGGTAGGGGACTAACGAGAGTAGTGCGTAATAAGACTCCCTAAAAATGAAGTCGCAAATCGGGAGAGCATCACCATGACACGGTGAGGGAATACAGCGTTGGTCTTTTTAGTACATAAGTCAGGAAGAAAAAGGACAATTAATGATTAAAAATTAAAAATGACTTGATGAAACAGTGGTAAAATAAGGTGGTTGTGTTTTCATTATGAAGAATAAAGCAATACTCTTAAGCGTAACTTTACTTACTTCGATTTTAGGTTTAGCTGGTTGCAGTAACAATGTATCGAGTGGCAATCCTCCATCCCATACGAATTCAACACCTAAGACAAATAAAACGCCTAAAGGTGGAACTAAAACCCCAGTATATAGCACCAGCATAAGCCAACCGAAACAGAAGTCCCAGGTTAGTTCGCCACATATTACAGTGGAATCAATTCAGGCAACTGAAAACAGTTTAACCCTCTATATGACTCACGGGACGATGCAAACAGCATATCAGAATCCCAAAATCACAAATGGAGTCTTTACCGTGACTCTGATCAATGCAAATTTGGCCCATAATTTCTCACTATTTAAAACGTATACGACCACTGCAACAAATGGGAAGTCGTACCATTTTACGAAAAGTGGCCAAAATCTTATACTTACAGTCACATTTAGTTCAAATCCACCTACCACGGTTCAAACAGGCATTGGGGGAGGTTTTGGTCTCAACTTTGTGTTTAAGTAATATTTTATTCAGTTTAAGGGGCCTAGTCTGATACTGGGCCCCTTAAACTTGCCATAGTTAAGGAGCACAATCGACAACACTATCACTAAACGGGATAGTGTTGTACTTAGCTCCCCATGATGAAACCGTACTTACATCAGATGAAGCAGGGCAAGACGCAAAATACGCACAGTACCCCATGATGTTTCCGCCGGTATATTTGGGCGTATTTCCAGATATCGGGCTTACCGCCAGCCAGGCAGGATGACTTACTTTGGATAATCCATAGGTTCCATACTGGGATTGACCGCAGTAAAATCCATTTTACTTACTGATTAAATCCCTAATTCTACACAGTTGGTACACGATCAAAGAATCATCACCCTCAAAGGATCATGAATAGTGAATCGGCTCTTGTGTTATAATTGTTGTAACAAATTGCGTGAAGGAGGATCCATAACAATGGAAGTCCGAAAGGTATTTAAGGCTGGAAACAGTTTCGCTGTGTCCATTCCTGCGGATTGGGTTCGCGAAATGCACCTTGAAGATCAACCCGTTCAAGTCACGCGAAATGAAAAGGGTGAGATCGTGGTTCGCCCCATCCCGGAATCAAGTTCTGACATCACTCCCGAGTTCTATGATTCTGTAGACCGATTCGTGGCTGAATATGGCGATATCCTCAAAAGCTTGGCTCACCGATGAGGTTATTGACCGTTGGAGAGGTTCTATACATTCATTTTCAGGTCATTGATCGCTTCGGCGGCCTACACGGTGTCCGCGATATTGGTGGGCTTCAATCGGCTTTAGCTCGCCCTCAG
>JAJZCJ010000173.1 GCA_021846145.1 Bacillota bacterium | reverse complement strand
CTGCGAGCACGATTTTTGTCCCCACTGATGCGGTGGGCGTGATGGCGTCACTTGGTTCGATCAGCAGTATGTTTAAGTCCACGCAGGGGGAATGATGGGTGACGTGGGAAGAACTTCGGGAAAAACTGGTGTTTGTTCCCGAGCGTCCTGGTTGTTATTTGATGAAGGATGAACATCAGCATGTGATTTATGTGGGCAAGGCCAAGGTGTTAAGAAATCGTGTTCGTTCCTACTTCTCTGGTTCACATGACTCAAAAACGGCACGGATGGTCGCTAAAATTGACGATTTTGAGTACATTGTCACCGATACGGTAGCAGAAGCTTTGGTGTTGGAATGTAACCTGATTAAGCATTATTCGCCCCACTTCAACATTATGCTAAGAGATGATAAGACGTACCCTTACATCAAGATTACGGGGGATGAACATCCGCGGCTAGAAATTGTGCGCAAAGTACAAAAGGATAAAGGCATCTATTTTGGCCCTTATCCTAGTGGTGGGGCGGCTGCTGAGACCAAACGGTTACTCGATCGGCTGTATCAGTTGCGCAAATGCCGTAAACTAAAAAATAAAGTTTGTCTTTACTACCACATTGGTCAGTGTCTAGCTCCCTGTGAATTTACAGTTGATCAGGCAAGGTATCAAGATATAAAAAAAGAAATCAGCCAATTCTTAAATGGCGGATACAAAGACATCACGAAATCATTATCGAGTCAAATGGAACAGTTGGCTGAGCAAATGAATTTTGAGCGAGCAGCGGAGTTGCGAGACTTGATCACACAAATCGGTCAAGTGATGGAAACGCAAAAGGTGACGCTCCCTGATCGCGTGAACCGCGATGTGTTTGGATTTCATGCGGATCGTGGGTATTTAAGTGTGCAGGTCTTCATTATGCGTCAAGGCAAGATGGTAGAGCGTACAGCTGCGGTGTTTCGCCATTATCAAAGTATAGAAGAAGATGCGGCTTCGTATATTGCCCAGTATTATTTTGATAATCCGGATATTCCAAAAGAAATTTGGCTGCCTGAGCAGGTTGATACGGAAGGATTGAGAGAATATTTAGGCGCATTATTGATTGTCCCTAAAAGAGGGAAAAAGAAAGATTTGGTGTCGCTTGCGATCAGTAACGCACGCGTGGCGCTTGATGAGAAGTTGCGCATGATGGAAAAAGATGAAGCCAGAACGATTAGCGCGATGCAGGAATTGGCGAATGTGCTGGGCTTGGATTTGTTGCGTCGGATTGAGGCTTTTGACAATTCTAACATCCAAGGGGTGGATCCTGTGGCAGCGATGGTGGTATTTGCCGACGGGCAACCAGATCGCAAGTCGTACCGCAAATTTCGCATCAAGACGGTGGCGGGACCTGACGACTATGCCTCCATGAAAGAAGTGATTCGCCGCCGGTATACGCGTATATTGAAAGAAAATGGGGAGCTTCCTGATTTGATTTTGGTGGATGGAGGGAAAGGGCAAATTTCCTCTGCGCAAGACGTGCTGCAAAATGAACTGTCGTTAGAGATTCCTGTGTGCGGGTTGGCAAAAGATGATCGGCATCGTACCAGTCAGCTTTTTTTTGGCGATGAGCCTGATCCTGTGTTGCTTGATCCCGGTTCACCAGCCTTTCATTTATTGCAGCGAATTCAAGATGAGGTGCATCGGTTTGCGATCACGTTTCATCGCGATACGCACAAAAAAAGTGTGTTGCACAGTGTGCTAGATGATATTCCCGGTGTGGGCGCGGCGAGAAGAAAGCAACTGCTGAAGCATTTTGCCAGTGTCAAAGCGATGCGGGAGGCATCTATTGAAGATTTTCGCAAGGCGGGAATTGGTGATAAAATGGCGAAAGTCATTCTAACTCATTTAGTGGCAAGTAAATAATTCACCACTCTATTGACAGTTTCATTAACCTGTGCTAAATTTCCATCAACTTAATATGCGGATAACTCTTATCCAGAGCGGCGGAGGGACTGGCCCGAAGAAGCCCGGCAACCGTCTTTTACCCTATAGTCAGTGGGGGAAAAGAAAGGTGCCAATTCCAGCAGAACCATTGGTTCTGAAAGATGAGAGGGTATAGTGTTAACACATAACCCCCTCCAATAGAGGGGGGTTTTTCGTTGGGAGGCTGGGGATATCATGCTCAATTCGCAACAAGTGAATTCTCCACTTTTGCCTAGTTTCCATGCTGACAAATGGGTCTTGCCGGAATTGGTGACCGAATCCGGAAAGACGCTGTGCGATGTGGAAATTGCGTATGAAACATATGGTGTATTAAATACTGCTGGAACCAATGTTATCTGGTTGTGTCACGCACTGACGGGTGATGCTCATGCTGCCGACACAGATGATCAACCAGGTTGGTGGGGCGCTCTAATCGGGGCTGGCAGGGTCATTGATACGGAACGCTATTTTGTGGTTAGTGCAAATGTGTTAGGCGGATGTGCAGGGTCGACGGGTCCGAGCAGTTTGGTACCAGGGAGTACTGAGGTATACGGTGCTGCTTTTCTTGAAATCACCATCCGCGATATGGTCAGCGTGCAAAAAGCACTCGCCGATCAGTTGCGAGTGAATCAGATCCAAGCGGTCATTGGCGGGTCAATGGGTGGTATGCAGGCACTGGAATGGGCGGTCATGTACCCCAACCTGATAAAAACAGCGGTGGTAATTGCGGCGGATCCTGAATTTTCCCCCATGGGAATTGCGTATAACGACGTGATGAGGCAGGCCATTGTGGCTGATCCTCAGTATCATGAGGGGAATTATTTGAAATTAGGCGTGTTTCCTGAGCAAGGGTTGCGCGTGGCACGAATGCTAGGGATGATCACGTATCGCACGGCCGCCCTTTTTCAAGAACGATTTGCTCGGCAAAAGGAGAACGGCGAATTTCAGGTGAATCGTTACTTGCGTTACCAAGGGGACAAACTAGTGAAGCGGTTTGACGCTCAGTCGTATTTGACGTTATTGCAAGCGATGGACACACATGACATCGGGCGTGACCGTGGGGGGCTGGAAGCGGCTTTTGCCCAGATTCGCGCGAAACTGGTGTGGGTGGGGATTGACGATGATCTCTTGTATCCTGCCGACTATTTGCAGCAAGCGGTGGCAACGGCCAAAGCGTGTGGGGTGAATGCGCGTTATGAGCATATTCATAGCCCGTTTGGGCATGACGCATTTTTGATTGAGTGGGAGCAACTGCAGCAATTGATTATCGGTGTGTTGGAAAATAACGGAGTATAATCAAAGAAAGAAGTGTACGGGTTGGACAACGTTCGTAATCTTCAGGTGGGTTTGCTGGGACTTGGCACGGTGGGAACAGGCGTGGTAAAGACGTTGCAAGAAAATCAAAGCCACATCTTCTCACAATCAGGTAATTCGATACAGCTAAAAAAAATATTGGTCAGGGATATTAAGAAGCAGCGTAACGTTGAAGTGGACGCGCAACAATTGACTACCGATGGTGAAGCGATTGTAAGTGATCCGGAAATTTCGATTGTCATTGAAGTGATGGGAGGGATGGAGCCAGCTTTTACGCTAGTCAAGGGGGCGTTAGAGGCAGGGAAACACGTGGTGACAGCCAACAAAGAACTGCTCGCCAAACGCGGTCAGGAGCTCTTACAGTTAGCAGCTGATCACCGTGTACATTTGTTATATGAAGCGAGCGTTGGGGGCGGAATTCCTGTCATCAGAACGTTACAAGCGTATCTGAGCGCCAATCGGGTATCTTCTTTGCGAGGAATCTTAAATGGTACCTGTAATTATATTCTCACACAAATGGCGGAGCATGGGAGCTCTTTTGCCAGTGCACTGGCACAGGCACAGCAGTCGGGCTTTGCAGAAGCGGACCCAACTAGTGATGTGGAGGGCTTTGACGCCTCTTACAAATTGTTGATTCTGGCGAACATGGCGTTCCCGTTAATCTCCTTTTCTCCTATAGAAGTGAATCGTCAAGGTATCAGTGAAGTGAACGCCGTTGATATTTTGGTTGCCAAAAAATTTAATAGCGTGATCAAGTTGATCGCGCAGGGAAGCTATAATGGGCACGCGGTCGCACTTAGTGTGGGTCCACGCATGATTCCGTGGACTGACTCATTGGCAACTATTCGTGATGAATTTAATGCGGTCGTTATCAATGCTGATGTGGCAGGAGATTTGATGTTGGTGGGAAAAGGTGCCGGAGAACGACCGACCGCTAGTGCGGTAATTGAAGATGTGATGGTTATTTTACAATCGGATTACCCGCGTTCTAAAAAACCGATTGAACCATGGACACCGAAAACATCTACAAACAATTGCGCGACAATAGAGGATTGGAGTTACCTTCGGACAAAAATTGACACTCCTCAAGAGATGGTCATGTTACGTGATGCGGTCAAGCAGTTGGTTTCGGATTCGCAGTCGGTTCGTGAACCTGTGATTTTAGATGACAAAGATCAGTATTCCGGGTATCTGCTCGCTTTTTTGCCACTGTCTGTCGCTCATATAACCGTTTGGGGACGCGCAAAACAGTTGCGTGATTGGATTGTTCTTCCTTATGAAGGGGTTGTTTTTTAGGCAATTTCGTAAATGCCTTGACATGCATATTTCACAATCGGTACAATTTACTTAGTGATTGATACTTTTTGCACAAATTGATTAAAATTAAGGAGGGAATTTTTCGCGTTATTGTTTGTCACATGATTTGCCAAGCGTTTAGTCTTTCGTATGAAAGGAGATGGATGTATGTATTTGCAAAAGGCTTTAACTAGAAGTATTAAGACGGACTACATTGTGGAAATGGTTCAGATGGTAAGCGGTCTACTTCTTGTGTTATTTCTGTGGACTCATATGGTGTTTGTAGCTTCCATCATTGTTGGTGTGGGTTCTTTTTCCGCGTTAGCATCCTTTATGGACAGGTACGAGTTGGTACCTGTGACAGCCGTGGTGCTGGTCTTTATATTTGCTGCACATATTGGGGCAATCATGAGGCATCTTCCTGCACGTTGGGCAGAACAGAAAGTGGCATGGAGGCATGCTAAACTGATACGTCACAAGGATACATGGTCTTGGTTGTTTCAAATTGTTACTGGTATGGGTATTTTACTGTTTGCTTTTATTCATATCGTCGCTGTTACATATGGTGGTATCAGCGTCAGCTTATCTAAAGGACGTATTGATAATCCGGGATTTCTGATTTTTTATGCGGTTCTATTATTGATTTCTGAATATCATGCGAGTGTCGGATTGTATCGCATTTTTGTGAAATGGGGTTACTTGAATCGCCATCGTACGGATCGTGTGCTTGGTGCGATTAGTATTTTAATGATTCTCGTTGGCTTTGTTACCCTTGGCGTATTCCTTACGCTCAAGCTCGTTGGAGGTGGAGTAGCATGAGTTCCTACGATATAACCACTTGTGATGTCTTGGTTGTTGGCGCAGGGTTAGCAGGGGAACGCGCTGCGGTGTCAGCGTCAGAAGCTGGGCACAATGTCTTGATTTTGAGTTTGATTCCTCCGCGGCGTTCGCATAGTGCGGCAGCTCAAGGTGGCATGCAAGCGGCGCTTGGCAATTCGGCAATGGGCAAAGGTGATAGCCCTGACGTGCATATGTATGACACCGTGAAAGGGTCAGACTGGGGCTGCGAACAAGATGTAGCCAGGATGTTTGTCGATACAGCGCCGATTGCTGTGCGTGAGATGGCACACTGGGGCGTTCCGTGGTCACGGGTCAGAAATGAAAAACGCATGTATGAAGGCACGGAAATTGTGGAAGATCCAGAGAAAGCTGGATTAATTACAGCGAGAAATTTTGGTGGAACCGCCAAATGGCGCACCTGTTACACATCTGACGGTGCAGGACACACATTGTTGTACGCAATGGACAGCATCGTAGTGAAATTAGGCATCACTGTTCACGATCGCATGGAAGCAGTGGAACTCATCCATGATGGGGAACGGTGCTATGGTGTAGTAGCAAGAAGTTTGCGTGATGGCAAACTGCACGTGTATGTGGCGAAAACCACAGTGATTGCTACTGGCGGATTTGGTCGTCTGTATGCCGCTTCTACTAATGCAGTCATCAATGATGGCGGCGGTGTGGCCATGGCCTTGAATTCTGGCGTGGTGCCGCTTGGCAATATGGAAGCGATTCAATTCCATCCGACAGGCATGGTGCCTTCATGGATTTTGATCACAGAAGGTGCACTCGGTTAAGGTGGTCACCTGCTTGACAAAGACGGCTATCGGTTTATGCCAGACTATGAACCCAAGTACAAGGAACTGGCCTCGCGCGACGTGGTGTCACGCCGAATCATGCAGCATATTCACGCAGGACACGGAGTGGACAGTCCTTATGGACCGCACGTTTGGCTGGATATTCGCCACTTGGGCGAACATCGCATTAATACTTACTTGCGCGAAATCTCGACGATCGCGCGGACTTTTGCGGGAATTGATCCTGTGAAAGAATTGATTCCTGTACGCCCCACACAGCACTATACGATGGGTGGAATTAGAACCAATAAAGACGGTAAGGTATACGGTCTTGAGGGGCTGTTTGCACTTGGCGAATCAGCTTGTTGGGATCTTCATGGCTTCAATCGTCTGGGTGGTAATTCTTTGGCGGAAACAATCGTTGCGGGCCGCATCGTCGGTGCAAAAATTGCAGAATATACGAAGCAATCAACAATTGAGATCAAGACTGCACTGATAGAAGAACATGTAAGCAAAGTGGTGGGACGTATTGATGCTATTCTTGCGCGCGGCAACAATGGAGAGAATCTTAATGAGTTGCGTAAAGAAATGCAAATGACATTAGAGCTTGATGTGGGTATTTTCCGCACGGCTGAACGCTTACAAAATGCAGTGGATAAACTACGCGCATTATATGAACGCTCGCACAATATTGCGTTGATGGGTGGCGGCGGTTCAGGTGCTGATCCGGAACTTGTGAGCGCGCTTCGTATGCCAGGCATGATTAAGTTGGCCTTGACGATCGCAGAAGGTGCGCTTGCACGTCAGGAAAGCCGAGGCAGTCACTACAGAGAAGATTTTCCAAAACGTGATGATGCCAACTGG
>JAJZCJ010000172.1 GCA_021846145.1 Bacillota bacterium | reverse complement strand
GGTATGTTTGTTTTCTCATCATTAAATTATCTGGGATTGCACACCATTCCTGCGGCACAGGCGGGTATTATTTCGGGTTTGATTCCTGTCACCATTCTTATATTTGGTGTATTTATCTTGCATGAACGCCCTAAGACGAGAGCTTGGCTAGGCACCGTGTTGTCTGTGTTGGGCGTGGGTTTGCTGTTTGGATTAAAAACAGGCAGCAAAGGGTATGCCGTGTCTTTTGGTGATGTGGAGATGCTGCTCGCGGCGATCTCATGGGGATGGTATACAGTGTTGGGCAAGAAATTCGGCAAAGACCTGACCCCATTGCAACTAACGGCTGGAGCCGCCGTATACGGAGCAATTTTTAGTGATATCGCAGGCATTTTCAGTTATTCACCAAGTGCCATCCACATGACAAATGTCGACTGGATTGCGTTGGTGTATGTGAGTACAGCGGCATCTGTTATCGCGTACTTTGTCTGGACATTTGGTGTCGAGCGTATAGGAGCTAGTAAGTCGGCACCATTTATGAATTTACTGCCAGTATGGACGGTCATTTTAGGTGTGATTTTATTGGGGGAACAGATGACAGGGAGTCAAATTATAGGCGGTGTAATCATTCTTTTAGGTGCCATCATCGCCAGCACCAGTCAGAAAGCCCCGCAAGTCAACGTGAAGTAAAGGAGCGATAGCGGTGTTTTCCTATCATATGCCAACGCGCATTCAATTTGGCGTAGGAGAAACAGATAATTTACCCCAATACCTGCACGAAATGGACGCCAAACGCCTATTACTCGTGACTGATTCTGGTGTGTTAAAAGCAGGTCTAATCTCACCGATTGTAGAACGGCTGCAACAGTCCGGCATCATGCTCGAAGTATTTGACCAAGTGGCGCAGAATCCGCGCGATACAGACTGTCTGCAAGGTGCCCGCGCGTTTACTGCATTTGCTGCTACGGCTGTGCTTGCAATCGGTGGCGGCAGCGCCATCGACACGGCCAAAACGATTGCCCTGCTCGCCAAGTCTGGCGGCACCGCCAGCGAATATGCGGATGGCTTGCTCCCTTATCATGCGATTGCGCCAATTGTCTGTCTGCCGACCACCGCAGGAACAGGCTCAGAAGTGACACGCTCCGCCGTCATCACAGAATCTTCCACGCACCGCAAAATGACGTTAAAACACGCGAACATGCGTCCCACATTTGCCGTACTCGACCCACTTTTGACGCTTAGTGTACCGCGCGCGGTGACGGCTGCCACTGGTGTGGACGCGCTGGTTCACGCCATTGAAGGCTACACCTGTACGGTGACAAATCCACTTTCACAAGCGTACGGCGCACAAGCCATGTCGACGATTATTCAAGCATTGCCGCACGCGGTGCAAGATGGGCAAGATCTAGAAGCCCGCACGCAGATGCTTGAAGGCAGTTTGCTCGCCGGACTCAGCTTTGGTAACGCCGATGTGGCTGCGGTTCATTGTCTCGCCGAGGCACTCGGCAGTATGTATGACACTCCTCACGGTGTGGCCAATGCCATCTTTTTGCCACACGTTTTACGCTTTAATGCCGAAGGTCATGTTGCACTGCACGCTAAACTCGCGCGCATCATGCATTTTGCAAGCGACGCAGACCGCAATGACGTGGCTGTCCAGAAGATGATTGAAGGGATTTTTGCTTATACGCAGGAACTTCGCATTCCCTTGCTGCGCGATCTGCCCAATGTTACACCGAAAGACTTTGACCATTTGGTGGAGTTGGCCTACGCGAATGGCTCCACACCCAGCAACGTAAGGGCAATTAGTACAACGGATTATCGGACTATTTTGGAAACAACGTTTGCATTCAAGGGATAACCTTTTTTAGCTCTATATCGTAAATCGGTTGATAATACCATCTAAGTTGTCCGCCACTTGTGACAACGATGAAGCGGATGCAGTGATTTCTTCCATCGACGCAAGTTGTTCTTCCGATGCAGCAGACACGTTTTGTGCATGAGTGGCTACCGATTGGGCAATCTGTGCGACTTCGTTCGTTGTCCCTACCATTTTTTGCGACACAAGTGATATCTCTTCTACTGAATGAGATACAGCTACATTTTGTTCAGTAAATGCCGTAACAGATCTTAAAATAGATTGCAGTGAATCGCCAACGTGGTGGATCAACGTAGCACCTGTCTCCACCTCTTTGCCTGTTTTGTTGGTGGTATCAATGGTATTCTCTACTTCAGATTGAATTTTTGAAATAAGGCTGACGATTTCTGTGGATCGCTCTGTAGATTGTTCCGCTAGCTTACGTACCTCGTCTGCAACGATGGCAAACCCCTTGCCGTGTTCTCCAGCTCTAGCTGCTTCGATCGCCGCATTTAATGCTAATAAATTAGTTTGAGAAGCAATATCTGTAATGACTTTGATGATATTACCGATTTCTTCCGAACTTCCTCCTAGTATATGTACTGATTTAGCCAGTCCATTAACCGAAGTTTGAATAGCATTCATTTGCTCGATGGAATTGGTAATGGCTTGTTGTCCTTCCACTGCGCTACTTTTAGCCTGAGACGCAGCATTGGATAATATGCTAGTGTTGGTGGCAATCCTTTGTAATTCTACTGCCAATTTCTCAATGGAAGTAGATGTTTCATGGATATTGGTAGACTGATCCTCAGAATTCGAGGACACTTCTTGGACAGTGGTGACGATGCCTTGTGTGGCTTGGGTGGTTTCTTCGGCACTAGCGCTAAGTTCCCGTGATGCCGATGACACTTGAAACGCAGTATCCCGAAGTTGCTGAATTAATCCTTTGTGGTTTGTGGCCATCCCCATCAAATCTTCATAAACCACCGACAAATCCGAGTTACCTAGTTGCAATTGTGGGATTCGATAATCCCCATCATGCATTTGCGCAATCGCTTGTCGAATACGCTCAATCGGAGAAAACCAGGCAACCAATAAAGGTAATACACTCGCAGACAAAATAAGCAAAACGATGATCACAAATAATAAGATATTTCTAGTGGCAATAAGTGAACCATCCTTGATAGATAGGTTATTGAGTTGAAAAAAAGTCCAGCCAAAGGCGACAAAAATTAATGCAATAGTCCCCACATACATCATCGACATGCGATCGGAAATTCTTACGATATTTTCCTTAATATCGCTATATCGTGGAATGATATAGGATGTCATAAGGCCTAAACCAGAAAACAAAAAACCTAATACCATCACCGCCACGAACCCATCGGATGCAGCAAATCCAGGGAGGATCACTGTTCCGATCACAGCCCCCACTTTGGCAATACCCGCTGACCAACTCGCTCCAAATTCGCGATTTTCCTTATCAAAAAGGCTGCCAGCCAATAGGAATGTGGTCAAATTGGGACCAAACTCTGCAAATAAATAGGTGCATACATACAAACTTGTCAAAATGATTGGATTAGTGGTCGTCCATTCGCCAAGCAGCACATAGGCAGACCCAACCACGCCAAATCCCAAGATCTGTGCCCTGCGAATATTAAATTTCGGAACTAACCAATAGGCTAATGCGATTCCAGGCAACATCACAAATAAAGCAATAATAAGTGAAAATCCGACCTGTTGATTGGCCTGCAAATGAAGACCTTTTACGACTAAACTATCCAACACGCTATTGCCATAAAAAGCAAAGTCCCAAGCAAACCATGGAGCAGATGTCGTTATTAATCGGTAAATATTACTACTAGTCATAAACGACTGAATGGATCCTTTTTTCCAAGAGGACGGCGATGCCCGATCGAAAAGAATCATCGCTGCAAATAATAAAATCACTAGCGAGTCGATACGCCACCAGAACGAACCACCACCAAACCCAAGTAAAGCGGTAATAACGGCTGCAACGACTTGAGCCGAAAACGCCATTATAACAGGACGCGGTCCGCGGTCTTCCCCCCACATTTCGACGATCACGTAAGGATAACTCAATCCCGCTGAGATACCGATGCCTACTCTTGCTAACAACAATAATTCTGGTTGGGTAGTCAGTAGTGATACGATGGCAAATAGAGCAATAGAGGCAGCGATCCATTGTGATCTTAGTCGTAAAAACGGAGCACTAAGCGCCCCTACGGCTGTACCGATTAATACAGCTAGCGTGAGCACTGTTGTCCATTCATGTGGAATGAATTGACTCAAAGACTTGATATACATTCCGTTCGTTTCTAAGATCAATGAGGCAACCAAAAACAATAACGCATTACTTACTCGGCGATCAAACGTAATCATCGTTTGACTCCTTTCACACTAATCTATTATGATATCACCATATTAAAATAACATTCTGCACTCAAAAATTAAGGGTTGCATGTCAAATTGGGCTACGAGGATTCAGGATTTCGTAGATGTCGTTGGATTGATACGGGCGACGTTTGCCGACACCAAGTACATATAGCGTGTTGGTATCGATGTCACACCTATACACCAAGCGCATATCTGCTTTGATGCCTTGTGGCGAACGTAGCGTGGAGTGAAATTTTTTCTTGCGGTATGTAGGTGCCAGAGGTGGCCGGGTTAATGGCGCTCCCTCATCAGCAGGGTCGTTCATGATTTCATGAACAGCTTTATCAAGGGAAGCTAAGAATTCCACGAATTTCTCTTCGTCTCCGAATTCTGCTTCGAGTCTGGGCAAGTCGATGTCAAAGAAATCGCGATGATCAATGCGATTCATCGATTAGCCCGTTCCTTCTGTCGTTCACGGTATAATTCCAACGTAGACATATCTTCCGGATGCTCAATCCACTCTTCCTTTGGCACGGTGAATCGATTTCCAAACTCCTGTATTAGTTGCAGGTTTTCAATTTCCTCTTCCAATTCGACCAACCGCTCTGCCATGGTTCGATACCGTTCGAAGGTCATCATGACAGCAGTCAGCCCTTTGTCCGGGAAAAACACGCCAAGTTTCTCGTGTTCGCTTAATTCTTGTTGAAGCGCTTTTTGTGAGAGAATACGAAACTGCTTGGCTTGGATGATCTCCTCTGGACTAAACGTTGTGCTCACAAGTGTTTTCTCCTCTCTATTCATGGGCTTCACCTCCTTCATTATAACATAATCACGCACGGATATTTGTGCGTATTTTCGTCTTATTTTTTATCATTATATCCGTCCATATAGCACAATATGCAATCATACTAATCTGTAGCTTCCACTCTCATCATATGAAGCTGATTTAGCTTATCAAGCACAAGTGTCATTTTCACTGACGAACAACACCGACCATAAGCCTGTTGACATTTACCCTACTTACTCGTACTCTATAAAGAAAGTATTTTGAATATTGCAAAGGCAATGATCGGGAATAAGCCAAAAGGCACTGTGTTCAGAGAGTGGGTGTTGCTGAGAATCCCACCTCATCCTTTCTGGCAATGTCGCCCAGAAGCCATTCTTCTGATTCGAAGGGCCCTAAGAGGTAAGAAGAGTCGTATGCACGCGTTAAGTGCCGAGTACATGGATGTACTCGCAAAGGCCAGGTGCTGTGAGGCACATGGTAAATTTGGGTGGTACCACGAGAGTGAATCTTTTTCGTCCCAATGCGTTTAACGCAGCGGAACAAAAAAGGTTTTTTTGTTTTTTTTAGGAGGGAGAAATGGGCATGTCAATAACAACAGAAGCGAGTGATAGAAACAACAATTTGCAGAATTCACGGGAGCATCTGAAAACCCCTGAAATCATTCCCGGGTCAGATATACTGTTACGTTCTCTCTTACTAGAGGGTGTCGATTGCATTTTTGGTTACCCAGGTGGCAGTGTGCTCAATATTTACGATGCGCTATACGAAAATAACGAATTACGCCACTTTCTCACCCGCCACGAGCAGGGTGCGATCCACGCAGCAGACGGATATGCTCGCTCCACAGGAAAAGTAGGCGTGTGTATCGTCACCTCAGGCCCTGGTGCCACCAACTTGATCACAGGTATTGCCACCGCGCACATTGATTCGGTGCCTTTGGTCGTGATCACAGGCAACGTACCACTGGCCATGGTGGGCACCGATGCGTTTCAAGAAGCAGACATCGTGGGAATGACTTTGCCCGTCACTAAACATAGTTTTTTTGTACGCGACGTCATTGAGTTGGCCAAAACGATTCACGAAGCGTTTCACATTGCCAATACTGGCCGCAAGGGGCCTGTGTTGATCGACATCCCGAAGGACATCTCGAAGGCAGTCACTACTTTCAAATGGCCAGAAAGCATTAACCTCCGTGGTTATCATGTGAACCGTTCTGACAATTACGCACAAATGGATACCTTGCTTGAGGCGATCACTCGTGCCAAACGGCCAGTCATTCTGGCAGGTGCCGGTGTGATTCACGCCGATGCCAGCGATGAATTAATCCAATTTGCTGAAACAATGAAGCTGCCTGTCACGACGACATTACTGGGATTAGGTGGATTCCCAAGTAGTCACCCACTGTGGGTCGGCATGCCAGGCATGCACGGTTCCTACGCTGCCAATAAAGCCATTCAGCAAGCCGATCTGTTAATCTCGATCGGAGCCAGGTTTGACGACCGACTTACCATGTCACTCTCCGGTTTTGCACCACATGCGGAAATTGCCCACATCGACATCGATAAAGCCGAAATCGGCAAAAATGTCCCGACCAAATTCCCTGTCATCGGCGACATTAAGCACATGTTGTCCTACGCGCTGCCACACACACATACTGCTCAATCCGCAGAGTGGATACAAACCATAAATACATGGAAAGATTCGCATCCTTTACGTTATGCCGATTCAGATGATGTATTAAAACCGCAATGGGTGATTGAACTGTTACATCGCACCACAGGGGGCAATGCCATTATTACCACCGATGTCGGTCAGCATCAATTTTGGACTGCTCAATACTATCAGTTTAACCGACCGCGCAGCTTAATTACCTCTGGTGGCATGGGCACGATGGGCTTCGGACTGCCCTCTGCCATCGGGGCGCAAATTGGAGCCCCCGACACGTTGGTCATCTCCATAAACGGAGATGGTGGCATCCAAATGAGTTCTCATGAACTCGCCGTGTGTGCGATTCACCAACTGCCTGTGAAGGTAATCATCATT
>JAJZCJ010000171.1 GCA_021846145.1 Bacillota bacterium | reverse complement strand
AATGAACCTCTCGAACGACAATTTAACCATGATCAAAGGGATAGCGAAGACTCGTCCCGTAGTAGCGAAAGCCAAGTTCAATTATTTTCTTCAACCGCTAGCACAAGATGGCCTTCATGTTCATTTTCAATCAAAAATGGTACTTGAATGGCTTTGCTGAATCCACCTAACTTGACCTGTCCCTGCATCGTCGTAGGCGGAGTGATATCGATGGCTACCCCCTCGTTATACAACTTGGTCGCAGTATGGCCAGCTACTGAGTTACCGAACTCTCCCACAAACGATTCCAGCATGTCCCCTTCTAGTTCCATAGCATACATGGCTAACCCAGCTTTCGTAAACATCCCCGCCGTACCCATTATGAATAAACGACCCCTGAGATTCCCAGTGATCCCGATGAGCACGCCGTGTTCCGTCTGAAGGATTGGTGATTTGACGAGTTCAGGTTTTTCCATTTTAACCGCTACCAATTCATTAATACTGGTGAGCGTGGCGTTGAGCAGTGCTGTAATTGGACTTGGCAAACTATTCACTCCTTATCTACATATCGTCGTGTTCGTTAATATATCGACATTCGTCACCATTACACCACATTATCTCAAATTTTTTGTTGCTTTCCGTGAATGCTTCCTTAGTAAACCAACGAAAGTAATTAACGTTGCCAACCTCAATAAAACTGGAAACCCCCAAAACACTCCCCACAAGGCCACGATCAATCCACCTACCGGTAGCATTCCGTTTGATAATAGTCACATGGTGACAGTGGTACCAGCAACATCATGGGAATTTAATCGCAACATATATTGATCGGATGATTGGAATTCCCAAACGATAATTTGTCATCATGAATTCTCTTCGGTTATGACTTCCTCCAACATACACTCCATCAATTTTGTATCCCGCCAAATCCCATCTAATTTTGCCTGTTGATGCAAAATACCGACGGTTTGAAATCCGTGTCGCTCATACAATCGATGCGCCGCTTGATTCTCTGGAAAGAGCGTCAGCACAAGCTTATGGAACTGATGCGCCCGTGCCCAAGCCAACCCAAAGTGCAGTAATTGAGTCCCCGCTCCTTGTCCGCGCAGTTTGCGTGCCACATAGATGGAAACGTCCGCAATGCCTTCGTAAACGGCCCGAGAACTAAACGGGTTAAGCGCCAACCACCCCACCACATGACGATCCTGGTCTTCAGCAACGAATACCCCGTAGCGCGGATCGCGATCAGTCAGCCAGTGCAATCGCTCTTCAACTGAGCGCTCCGCAGTTTCAAAAGTCGCGACTCGATCTGCAATTCCCTGATTGTAAATCGTCGCAATGGATTCTGCGTCCTGGTAACTGGCTCTGCGAACACGTAATAAGGGGGCATAAAGTGCCAAACGCATCACGGTTGCACTCTTCGGACATGCGTACATCATTTCGTCTGTTTCATGAAGCTTCTTCGGCACCTCATCTCGACTAATCTCGATAAAATTCCAACCCTCAAAATAACGTTGGGCACTCTCTGTAAGCAGGTACACCGCTTCCAAACTTTTTGACTTCAGATATGTGAGCGCGGCCCACACAAGTTGATTGCCAATTCCCTGTCCCCGCAGTTCAGGAGTTACCGCCAGCGATCTCAACAAGGCAACTTGACCATATGGTTCAACACCAACAACACCTCCCAGTTGTCCGCTCGCGTCTTCATAAAGCCACCATGTACGACTGACCGAGGAGAAGGTTGGCACAGGCAAATGAGATGCTTGCCATAATTTTACGATAGCGGGGTCGGTTAACGTATAAGCTTGCCTTTTCACCATTCCGGCAGGTGTCATGAAAATTCCTCCTTCGAACAACAAACGGGTTCGCATTCTTGATCCAGGGCTTTGGCCAACCACCCTAGCGCAGTGACAACCATTTGGCGTTGATCTTGCGGAATGCGAGTAAAGATCTCCTCCGCCTGATCGTTTAGCGCCTTCTGAAGATGCATCGCCTGTTCTTGCCCTTCCAAGGTCAGTTGCACCCTAACTTGTCGCCTATCCTCTGGATCTTGTTCGCGTTCCGCCCAACCCGACTTTCGCAAATTTTCAACAACACGACTCACCCAAGGGGCATCACTGCCAATTCGCTCGGCGATCTCTCGGATGGATAACACCAAATTCGGATAAAGTTCAGTGAGCACCAAGCACTGAGATTCTGAGGCAGGTGTACAACAGGCCCATGTCTTACGTTGAATCTGAGAAAAGTGACGAGTAACCTTGCGTAATATATGAAGTGAGTCACCAGCCATTAGAAAACCTCCAAAGCGTTTGTATATCCAGTGTAATATATATTTGTTGTATTTAACAACTATTTTATATTGCACTTTTTCACACTTTGAAATTGTTTAAGCAGGACGTGACAATGAAACGTACTCGGCCACACCGTCTCCCGCGCTCAGAATCGGCTTTCTTGATAAGCCAACCAGTAGAGCGGCTTATTCCATGATCGCGGTTCATGCGTAATGCGCAGTGCCTCGCGAATGTATCCCCTCACCTGTGTGCCTGTATACCGTACAGACATGATCATTTTCGTTTTCCCATCATTTGTTTTAATGCCTTAAATTTCAGTACCGTTTCTGGCAGTTTGTCTTTTCAGTTGTCAGGGAGCGAACAACAGCGGATCAGATTAAGTATTCAGGCAATCCATTTCGTTCTCAGCCGCGCATAGTAGTCGGTTTTCGCAAGCGTCGTCTGCTTCTGAGGCGGTTAGACCCTTCAATTTCAGTATGTTAATGGTGCGGGAGTTTAGGGGTACCACCCCGTACGTGTTACCCCTAAACATGGTATACCGGGGTTCGCAAAACTTACTGATGCAATGTATCTAATAACATATCCATCACTTGCATGTTTTGATATGATTCCTGCAAGTTAAGCAGCGGCGGTCTCCCGGAGATGATGGCGTCTGCGAAATCAGCGACTTCTAGCGCATACCGATCCGACTCGTTCACTGTGACCTCATAAGTTTGCGATTCGGTCACAACCTTGATGGTTCCGGCGGTACCCAAAAACGTATCCAGAATTTCAATCCGACCTTTTTCTCCTACAATTTCTGAATTCATTTGGTTAAAAGCATTAAAGCCGCTGTCAATGGTGGCAATCACTCCATTTGGATATTTCAGCACAGCAGAAAACATCATATCTACGCCGTTTTCCAACACATATTGGGATACACAAGATTCAGGAATTTGATTGGTTACCATCCCGAGAAAATTGACCGGATAACACCCGACGTCGTACAGAGAGCCTCCACCTAACTCAGGACGCATCTTGATAGTATTGGGCCGATTCAACAAAAAGCGGAATGCGGAATGAAGATAACGAACGTTGCCAATTTCACCACTGGCCAGAATGCGATTCAATGTTTGGATGCGGTCGGTATACCGATACATAAATGCTTCCATCAGTAAAACACCGTTTTTTTTCGCGGTGTCGATCATTTCCTTGGCATCCGCAGCATGTAATGCCATCGGTTTTTCACACAATACGTGTTTTCCTTTTTTGATCGCTTTGATGACCCATTCCCTATGCATCGAGTTGGGTAAAGGAATGTATACGACTTCTACCTCCGGGTCATTCAGCAGTTGCTCATAATCAGTGTACAATTTGGTTGGTCCAAAGAGTTCCTGGCACTCTTTTTGCTTTTCAAGATCTCCGGATGCTATCGCATACAATTGCGAGTTTGCGGCTCCAGAAATAGCTGGAATTACACTAGTTTTCGCGATGCGTGCGTAGCCTAATACTCCCCATCTCACGATTCTTGTCATGGCATTTACTCCATTTCATATGTGATGTGACTACTGGAATGTTGTCCAATCTTATCTTATCAAAACTCGCCGTAGCAAAGTGAATCCAATCGGCTTCATATTGAAAACAAACGGCGATTGATCATACAGATGCGCTAAAGACAGAAATACATTGAGCGGATACAAGCTCTCCAGTAACCGCAACCAAATATGGGCAAACGAATAAACACGTGAAAACATGTTCGCTAAAGGTTATCAATGCCTTGACTATCAATCTCGAAATACATCGTTTTATTAGTTATACTGTAGAAGATATTGGAATGAAAATGCAACCATATTTGCAATATTGTCGAATTCAGAAATTTAGTAAAAATGTGTGTGGAGTGAAAAATGAACCCAAACCTAAAATACACGATGATTTTTATAAAGCAACGCGATCAGCTCTTATTGTTAAATCGCAAAAAACTGCCTCTTATGGGGCTGTGGACAGGCGTCGGAGGAAAAATCGAGCATGACGAAAGCCCTGAGGCTGGGGCACGCAGAGAGGTCTTGGAGGAGACCGGGATAAACGTTACCGATCTATCATTTCGAGGCACCGTCCAATGGAATACAGACTTAGAAAAATCCGGCATGTATCTGTTTCTTTGCGAGTTACCCGAGGACATGCAGTATGCGACACCACAGAAAGTCGCAGAGGGAATTCTCGACTGGAAAGAGCTTTCTTGGATTACGGCCATAAACAACATGGGCATCCCTGCGCACGTGCTGCGGTTTTTGCCGTCTGTGTTAAATGGTGAGGTGTTAGTGCACTATTGTGTATTTCGGCAGAATGTGTTGGTGGATTATTGGAATGAGAAAGTATAGACACACGGCTTGGCGAGTGTTGTAATTCAGAATCCTGCCATAGTTTCTCGCTTTTTCCAGCAATGCATGGACAACGTCTATCCCTAACCAAAAATTGAAAGCGAAATAAAAAAAGGCCCCTGCTTCCATTATTGAATGAAAGCTGGGACTATTAATTCAAAATTGGTTAACGCGGAGTTAGTTGCTTTGATTTCCGTAAACACTACCGGTAACCGTATTGGAGTTAGACTTCGATAACGAAATCCAAAGCTTAGTATAATGGATAGCCGAATTTTGCAAAGAAATAATCGTCTTTTCTAGATTGGGAAGGCTACCAGCGAAAGGATGGGCTTGCCACGCTGAGTGATCAATTGTTGGAATTCTAACATGCATCAGTTTTTTCGATTTTGTCAAATCGTTACGATCCTTGATCAGTTGTCCATATAACCTATTATGCCTGTTCCCCTTGCCCTTCTTTTCGTGTTTCAGTTGCTCTAATTCTTTATTGATTTGTTTTAATTTATTATCAATTCTTTTTTGGTCGCTGCTTAATCCTGAAGTATTGGGGAGATTTGTTATTTGATGTAAACTAGATTGGGTGTTAGCCAGCGTCTGAAAATCAGCATACATGTTTGCGATAGTTTGGTTAAGCGTCGTCACCGTTTGACTGAGTGTGACAACCTGCACACTGGTGGACTGACTTGTTTGAGCAGTGGCCATAAGACCGTTTTCCACTGATAGGTTTTTTTGATACTTGGTTTCAAATTGTTGCATCTGTTGCACTGGTGAAGAATCTGCCATTGCGTTTGCTGCGAAACCTAACGGTATGACTAAAGCTGCGACTGATAGTCCAACGACTATCTTTTTCAACGGGTTGTCCCCCTCTTTTCGTTTGCCATCAATCTAATCGCTGAAGATGAAAAACGTATGAAATTCGTAACATGATTGTAATATCCATTTTGTACTACCCCATTTTTTTTTTGTGAAAGAGAAGATGATTTTACCGGTGCTACACGTCGAGACAGGAAGCTAATCACTTTTTGAACAGGGATGGCCGAATACATGGATGCATTAGTAGAAATCTATCGATGACCACTTCATCATTCATCCTCAATAATAGCAATCAGCCTAATCGGCGATGCAGAACAGCCTACAAGAGGCAGCGCAAAGACAGGAACAATACTTCACGACAGGGTACCACTAAGATTGGTTTAATCGAGCGGTACAACTTTTTAATAATCTAAACACCGCAATAGGAGAACCCCTCTCTTTTGAATGCATGGTGATCGCATCAGAAAATAGTGCGTGCTTGTGACAATGAAAAAAAATAAGGCAATCCTTTCTTATTGACCTCTCCAAATGACAATTGAAATCTGTTTTCAAAAGAAATGCTAGCCTGGTATACATCATATGGATAATCATACATAGGGTAGTTCCCCCATGAAGTTCTGCTATATACTCGATTGTGTTCAAAAGTTGACTCAACTGAAATCAAAGTGGATTCCACTGGCTTTCCAAGAGATTCACCGACCAGATCCTCTGTTACCGTTTTATTATCAATCATTTGTAAAAATCCGTCCCGCAATTGTTCGTATGTTACAATCCTATTTGTAAATATCAGGTTTCCGTAATCAAAAATCCCTGAAGTCAAATAGCTGCCTTCCAATTCAGTTGATGGTACCGCAACAAATGATCGCAACGTTAGTTCTCCACTTTCCTGGTCACGAGAAATGGCTGTTCTTATTTCGTAATTGTTCTGTCTTTGGATGGACTGAAGTACATGTTTTAAATCAATCTGCAAGGTACTTACACCCTTCCTACTTCCGCTTTACCTCATCCAACGTCTTTCCATCATTTCGCTTCCATTCCGTCCAACCATTTGCTGCGCGTCCGAGAATAACAGCTGCAGCGCCGCTGGGCGACTTGAAAATGTAGTTTTTGGTAAATGCGTACACTACACCCTCTTGAACGACAATTCGCGATTCAATTAGATCTTCCCGTAGTTTGGCGTATCCTGGCACATGTTTATCAAAACTAATTGAAACGTCTAATACCATTTTGGAACCTTGAAATACAACCAAGCCCTCATCGGAATACTCACCCGTTGCTGTAATGCCTTTTGAATTAATATAAAAGTGATCATTGACAGTCACTTTATCGTGAATATCAGGTATTTCCTCAAACAATGGATATCCCAAGGTGCTAAGTAGAATTTTCATCGTCTGAAAGTAATCATGAATATCCGCTTGCACGGATTCAGGGATATAGGATTTTGTTGGAACAGTTTGATCCAGTTTATATCGATTGATGACCTTGGCTTCGTCATAGCAGTACCATTCAAGATACTTCACATGGGCCTTAGTAAACGAATTGTTACTTGTGAAAACTGCGATTGCTACATTCCAAAAATCTTTTTGTTTATTGAGCGTTTTGCAGAATCGATCTTCTGCTTGATTTGAAAAACGATCACTGTTCAGCTAACTAACTCAAATCACAGTATTTGTAATGTGATGACTGTATGGATCCCCGTCTTTACGGAATTAGATC